>NZ_JBIXLM010000006.1:0-162229 GCF_045798545.1 Paeniglutamicibacter sp. ORCA_105
CAACGCCCGGACCGTCGTTGCTTGGTGGCGATCCGGTTAGATACCGGCCGCGCGCTCCGCGGATTCGACCACGTTGGCCAACAGCATGGCACGGGTCATCGGGCCCACGCCGCCCGGGTTCGGGGAGATCCAGGAGGCAACCTCATGGGCCGCAGGTTCCACGTCGCCGGTGACAACGGCCTTGCCGTTCTCGTCATTGACGCGCGAGACACCCACGTCCAGCACGATCGCGCCGGGCTTGAGGTCCTTGGCCTTGATCATGTGTGGCTGGCCGGCTGCGGCGATGACCACGTCGGCCTCCGCCAGGTGCTGGGCCAGGTCCTTGGTGCCGGTGTGGGCCAGCGTGACCGTCGCATTGACGTCGCGGCGGGTCAGCAGCAGCCCGATCGGACGTCCGATGGTCACTCCGCGACCGACGACCAGCACGTTCTTGCCGTTCAGGTCGATGTCGTGGCGGGCCAGCAGCTCCACGCAGCCCTTGGGGGTGCAGGGCAGCGGGGAGGTCATCGGGCGGTTGACGTTGGCGACCAGGCGGCCGAGGTTCATCGGGTGCAGGCCGTCGGCGTCCTTGGCCGGGTCCATGGCCTCGAGGATGACGTCCTGGTCGATCTGCTTGGGCAGCGGCAACTGGACGATGTAGCCGGTGCATTCCGGGTTCTCGTTCAGCTCGCGGACCTTGGCCAGCAGTTCTTCCTGGGTGGTCTCCTCCGGCAGGTCCACGCGGATCGACTTGATGCCGACCTCGGCGCAGTCCTTGTGCTTGCCGCCGACGTACCAGGTCGAGCCCGGGTCGGATCCGACCAGGATGGTGCCAAGGCCCGGGGTGACGCCGCGTTCGGCGAGTTTGGCCACGCGTTCGGTCAGTTCGGCCTTGAGGGCCTTTGCCGTTGCCTTGCCGTCAAGAATCTGTGCAGTCATGTGTTTGTGGTGCTCCGTTTCAAGAGATTGTTCCCGTGCGCGCATGGTGCGGGCGGTGTTCGGTGGCCGGCGGCCGTTTACCAGTCTTCGAGGCCCTCATAGAGCGGGAAGGCCTTTGCCAGGGTGTTCACGCGCTTGGCCAGCGCGGCCTTGTCGGCCTTCTGTCCGTCACGCAGTGCGACACCAATGATGTCGGCGACCTCGGTGAAGGCAGCGGCGTCGAAACCGCGGGTGGCCAGCGCCGGGGTGCCGATGCGCAGGCCCGACGTGGTCATCGGCGGGCGCGGGTCGAACGGCACCGAGTTGCGGTTCACGGTGATGCCGATTTCATGCAGCAGGTCCTCGGCTTGCTTGCCGTCCAGCTCCGAATTGCGCAGGTCCACCAGGACCAGGTGCACGTCGGTGCCGCCGGTGAGCACCGAGACGCCCGCCGCGGTGACATCCTCGGCGGTGAGGCGCTCGGCCAGCAGCTTGGCACCTTCCAGGGTGAGCTCCTGGCGTGCCTTGAATTCCTCGCCGGCTGCGATCTTGAAGGCAACCGCCTTGCCGGCGATGGCGTGCATCAGCGGCCCGCCCTGGTGGCCCGGGAAGACGTTGGAGTTGATCTTCTTGGCCAGGTCGGCGTCGTTGGTGAGGATCAGCCCCGAGCGCGGACCCGCAAGGGTCTTGTGCACGGTGGAGGTCACTACGTCGGCGAAGGGCACTGGGTTGGGGTGCAGTCCTGCCGCGACCAGGCCGGCAAAGTGGGCCATGTCGACCCAGAGCTTGGCGCCAACCTCGTCGGCGATGGCACGGAAGGCGGCGAAATCGAGCTGGCGCGGGTAAGCGGACCAGCCGGCGATGATGACCTGAGGCTTCTCGGCGAGCGCCTGGGCACGGAGCTTGTCCATGTCCACGCGGAAGGTTTCCGGGTCGACCTCGTAGGCGGCAACCTTGTAGAGCTTGCCGGAGAAGTTCAGCTTCATGCCGTGGGTCAGGTGTCCGCCGTGGGCCAGGGAAAGGCCAAGGATCTTGTCCCCGGGTTCGATCATGGCCGATAGGGCAGCGGCGTTGGCGCTGGCGCCGGAGTGCGGCTGGACGTTGGCGAACTTGGAGCCAAAGAGGGTCTTCACGCGCTCGATGGCCAGGTTCTCGGCCACGTCCACGTGCTCGCAGCCGCCGTAGTAGCGGCGGCCCGGGTAGCCCTCGGCGTATTTGTTGGTCAGGACCGAGCCCTGGGCCTCGAGGACCGCGCGCGGGGCGAAGTTCTCCGAGGCGATCATTTCCAGGGTGTCGCGTTGGCGGCCCAGCTCAAGCTTGAGGACCTCGGCGATTTCCGGGTCGATCTCGGCGAGCGATTGGTTGGTCACGGGATTCTTGCTCATCTTTTGAACTCCAGTGGGTGAGGGTTGTTCTTCGGGCAGGGTCACATTGCGAATCATTCAACCCCCGGACCCAGGCGCGCGGTCCGTGGTTAGCTCATGTGCCGCTCCCCGGTGGTTCACCCCACCCAACGCCAGTTGCGACACCCTCCGATATTAGTCGGAATAGGCTTACGGGTCAGACTGTTACACCGGGTGACACTTGAATCTTCAATTACCACGTCCTCAAGGAGGGCCAGTCGACATGCAGTCTATGGGTGAGCAGTTGCGTACGGTAGTCATCGGTGCAGGCCAGGCAGGACTTTCCGCGGCCCACCACCTGCGGCGCAAGGGCTTGGTCCCCTTTCAGGACTTCGTGGTGCTGGATGCCAATGAAGGCCCGGGCGGCGCCTGGCGCCACCGTTGGGACTCGCTGACCTTTGACCGCGCCCACGGATTGCACTCCCTTCCCGGCATGGAATTGGACACACCAGACCCATCCGAACCGGCCTCCGCGGTGGTCACCCGATACTACGAGAACTACGAATCGGCGTTCGCCCTGCCGGTGATCCGGCCCTTCAAGGCCAAGACCGTCACCGGCTCGCTGGCCGAAGGCTTCACCGTCACCTCGACCGACGGCCGCCAGGTCCACGCCGCCACGCTCATCAACGCCACCGGAACCTGGGACAAGCCGTACTGGCCCTACTACCCCGGGGCACGGGAGTTCGCCGGGCGCCAGTTGCACACCCACGACTTCGTGGCACCGGAGCAATTCCTGGGCAAGCGGGTACTGGTGGTCGGCGGCGGGACCAGCGCAACGCAGTTCCTGCTCCAGCTTTCCGCCCTGGGGATCGACACCCTGTGGTCCACCCGGCAGGCACCTCAGTGGCGGGAAGCACCCCAGAACAAGTCCTGGGGCATCGAGGTGGAGATGAATGTCAACAGCCGCACCCGGGCGGGCCTGACTCCAAGATCCGTGGTCTCGGTAACGGGACTGCCGCTCACCGATTTCTACCGCGAGGGCATCGACTCCGGTGTGCTGGTCTCCCGCGGCGGGATTGATTCCATCTCTGCCCATGCCGTCACCTTCACCGACGGAACCACCGAGGCCGTCGACGTCATCCTGTGGGCCACCGGGTTCCGGGCGTCGCTTGACCACCTGGCTCCGCTGGGCCTGCGCGAACCCGGCGGCGGCATCGTCATGGGCGAGGACTCAGTCACCGTCGACAAGGTCCCGGGCCTCTTCCTGGTGGGCTACGGCGCCTCGGCCTCCACCGTCGGGGCAACGCGCGCCGGCCGAGCCGCAGCTGTTGCCGCGCAACGGCTGCTGGATGCACGCAGCGTCGCGGTGGTCGGTGCGGACTAGGAATGCTTCATTTACCGGCAGGATTCAGCCACCGCGGGGGCTGCCTGTAGCGTAATCCCCGTGAGCACCAACGAATTCATTGTGTCCCTGTCATGCCCCGACCGCCCGGGCATTGTCCATGCCGTCTCGGGAGCCTTGCTGAGTGCGGGTTGCAACATCACCGAGTCGCAGCAGTTCGAGAGCCCGGAGACCCACAACTTCTTCATGCGCATCGCCGTGGCCACCGGCCAGGATCTCGACGCCGTGCGCGGATCACTGGGCCCGGTCAAGGAACAGTTCGGGATGGAGCTGAAGGTCACCGCCGCGGGTTCCCGGGTACGCACCATGATCATGGTGTCCAAGGAAGGCCACGCCCTCAACGACCTGCTCTACTCCCAGCGTGCAGGGACCTTGCCGGTGGATATCCCGGTCATTGTCTCCAACCACCTGGATCTGAAGCCCATGGCCGATTTCCATGGCATTGAATTCATCCACATACCCGTCACCGCCGCGACCAAGGCCGAGGCCGAGGCCCGGTTGCTGGCCCTGGTTGACGAGCACGACATCGAGCTGGTGGTGCTGGCCCGCTACATGCAGATCCTGTCGGATGGCTTGTGCCGCGCACTGAACGGCCGTGCCATCAACATCCACCACTCGTTCCTGCCGTCTTTCAAGGGGGCCAAGCCCTACCACCAGGCGCACGCGCGCGGTGTGAAGATCATTGGTGCCACCGCCCACTATGTGACGGCTGACCTGGACGAGGGACCGATCATTGAGCAAGAGGTCATCCGCGTGGACCATGCACGCACCGCCGAGCAGTTCGTGGCGATGGGCCGGGATGTGGAGGGCCGCACGTTGACCCGGGCAGTGGCCTGGCATGCCGAGCGCCGCGTCATGCTCGACGGCTACCGGACCGTCGTCTTCTCCTAGTCCGGCGGGCCGGCACCTGGACGTGGTGCTGGCCCATTCTTCCCAGCCGCTTCCGGCGATGGCCCCTGAAGAGGTGTAGGCAGTGCTACTGCTCAGCGGCCCACTGGTCATGTTCATCCAGATGCTGGCGTTCGCTGGCTTCTGGTTGGGTCCCCGAATCGGCCAGCTGTTGCATGCGCCCCATCAGGTCCACGGCAACCGTCCAGGTTTCCAAGGTGGAGGGTGGATTGACGCCAGCGGCCCTGGCGATCTTGTTGCGCCATTTGTTGCTAAAGCCCAAAACCTGGTCACCGCCGATATCCCGGTCCCAGAGCCAGCGGGCCAATTGCCTGGCCTTAAGCATCCTGTTGGCCTCGGCGTGTGCGCCATGGCGGAAGGGATCGACCGCGGTGCTCGCCGCGGCCGGGGCGGAATCGACCGATTTCGCTTCGGCCACCACCGGCTCGAGAACTTCGGGCTCGATGTCCGGCAGGCCCACCGCCACGATTTCCGGACTGGTGTCGATGGAGTGAACCGCTGACCTGATGATCCCGTTCAGTCGTTCCAGGACCTCTGCCGGGATGTTCTCCGACTGCTCCTCAAGTGTGTGCCGGAGGGCCGCGACCATTTGCTCGTATACCTCAACCTTGTGCTGCGGCCACATCGTCCCAGCTGCTCCCGTTCTTTTGCATCCGAACACCGTCTCAGGTTCCGCAGCCCCAAGGCGCGGAGCCGAAGGACAACACTATCCGGTTGCCCAAGGCCGTGGCCACCGCGTGCCGCCCCCACACGATCCAGCCAGGCTCCGGCGGCAAGAATGCCGGCCCGCGGCCTCGTCCATGTCATAGCCCGGACTTCCGCACCCGCAGGGTGCCACCATCAGCCGAACCGATGGATGACCACGGGAGACCATGGTGGCCCGGGCCTCGCAAATTCCCGAAAACGGCATTGCGCCTTGTTGTGTCGTACAGCCAAAATGGGCGCAGGGCACAGGCTACAGTGGGTGTCATGGCCCACATCATCACCATTGACTCGATCACACCAACCGTCGACCCCACCGCTTTTGTGGCACCGACGGCCACGCTCTCCGGGGACGTCTCCCTCGCCGCAAACACCAGCGCCTTTTACGGCGTTTCGGCCCGCGGGGACTCGGACACCATTACCGTCAAGGAAGGCACCAATCTCCAGGACAACGTGGTCCTGCACGCGGATACCGGTTTTCCCTGCACCATCGGCGAGCGCGTCTCGGTGGGCCATTCGGCCGTTGTCCACGGCGCCATCGTGGGCAACGACTGCCTCATCGGCATGAGCGCGACCATCATGAACGGTGCCGTCATCGGGGAGAACTCCCTGGTGGCCGCAGGCGCCCTGGTGCTCGAGGGAACGCAGGTTCCCCCGCGCTCGCTGGTTGCCGGGGTCCCGGCCAAGGTCCGCCGCGAACTGAGCGACGAGGAGGTGGAGAACCTGAAGGAAAACGCCGCCCACTACCTGGTGCTGGCGGCAAAGCACCGTGAGGCCAACGCCTCACTCTAGGTCCACACCCGCCCACGAAATAGGGAGCACACAAGCGATGGTCAGTTATATCCAGGCACCACCCACCGCACACCCGGGAGCCCCCTCGCCAATCAAGGCCACGGGCCGCACACTGAACTGGGGCGTCGTTTCCACCGGACGCATCGTCGGAAGGGTCATTGCCGACCTGCAATCACTCGAGGACGCCAACGTGATGGCGGTGTCCTCGCGCAGCGAGAAACGCGCCCGCGCCTTCGCCGACGAACATGACATCGAATGGGCCTACGGCTCCCACGACGCCATGTTTGCCGAGCCGGAAATCGACGCCGTGTACATCGGCACCCCGCACGGGCAGCACTTTGAGATCGCCATGTCCGCGCTGAAATCCGGCAAACACGTGATCTGCGAAAAGTCCCTGACCATCAATGCCGACGAGGCCCGTGCCCTGGTCGCCGAGGCCCGGGACCGCGACCTTTTCCTGATGGAAGCCGTTTGGTCCCGCTTCACCCCGGCGTTTGGCCGTGCCCTGGACATCCTGGAATCCGGCGAGCTCGGGGAACCTTCCTGGGTCCAAGCGGACCTTGGTTTCCTGGCCCCCTACGACCCGACGTGGCGGCTCTACGATCCGGCTGCCGGCGGCGGCGCCCTGCTGGACATGGGCGTGTATCCCCTCACCTGGGCCATCGGCGCCTTCGGCTTCCCGACCTCGGTGCAGGCCAGCTGCGACCTCAACGAGGACGGCGTGGACATCCAGACCGCCATCACCCTGGGCTACTCCGGCGTGCGCCATGCCCAGCTCATGGTGTCGCTGACCAGCTCCCCCACCAAGGAAGCGCGGATCGCCTGCACCAATGGCTGGCTGGGGACCAATGCTCCGCTGCACAACCCCACGAAGCTCTTCATCCACCCGGCCGACGGCCCGGCACGAACCGAGGTCTTCGAACCCGTGGGCGAGAACTTCACGTTTGAGTTCCGCGAGGCGACCAGGTGCATCCAGCAGGGGCTCAACGAATCCCCCACCATGCCCTGGGAACACTCGATCAACACCATGGCCATTTTCGATGGTATCCGCCACCAATTGGGGATCCGTTACCCGAACGACCTCGTCGCGAGGTAGGCCCGTTCGCCGGACAGCAGAAGGGGGGTTGTGGTGTCGGAGGATACTCCGACACCACAAAACCCCCACTTTTTCCATGTTCGAAATCTCCAGGCGAGCCAGGGACTGCAGACAGGCTTTCCGCACCCCGGATCGCACGCGTACTTCGATTCCGATGAGTTTTCGCTGGGTTCCCGGGCAGGAGGCATGCTGCGGCGGACCGCTTATTACGCCGGTTCCCAGACGGCCAGGACCTGGCGCAGCCGCGGATCATCATCCGGACGCATATCCACCAGTGCTGCCTGCCGGATCCCGACCTGGTCACCGGGAAACAGTCGTGTGGCGGCATGGGTGATGTGCGGGCGGTAATTCGAGCGGTTGTGCTGGGTGCCGGGCAGGTGGACCTGCGGTCCCAGCGCTTCCAGTGCGTCCACATGGAGCCGATGCAGCGCCGGTTCCGGTTCCACCAGCGAGACCGGCACGGACGCGTTGCGGCCGAACTGCGCATCCGGGCCGATGCGCACGCCAAAGCCCAGCCGCGCTGGCAGCACGCCGTCGAGCCTGGCGCGTACGACGTCGGCGGTTTCCCGGGTGTCGAAGCGCACCAAGGTGATGTGCAGCGGCCAGTCCGACCGGGGGAAGACCAGACCGGCCTGCACGGGAACGACAAAGGCAACGAGGACATATGCGCCCATGGTTCAGGATAGGCACACAGTCCCGGATTCCGCACGGCCTCGAGTTGCCGGTGACGATGCCACAAGGATCCCTTGGCCGGACTGTTATCGTCCGGCCAAGGGATCCTTGTGTTACTACGGGCTACCGGCTACTTGGCCGCAAGCTGCGATTCTGCGTCGAACGCGGCGTTCTTGGCGCTGCTGCGGCGCCAGTAAGCGGCGATGAAGGCTCCGGAGAGGTTGTGCCAGACCGAGAACACGGCGCCGGGCAACGCGGCTTCGGGGGTGAAATAAGTCTTGGCCAGACCCGAGGCCAGACCCGAGTTCTGCATGCCCACCTCGATGGCCATGGTGCGGCGGCTGGCAATGGGCTGCTTGAAGAGCTTGGCGGTTCCATAGCCCAAGGCAATGCCACCGGCGTTGTGCAGGATGACTGCCAGCAGGATCAACAGGCCGGCACTGAAGATTGCGGCGGCGCTGCCGGCAACCACGATGAGCACCACGCCGGTGATGGCGAGGACCGAGACCCAGGGAAGGGCGGGGAGCAGCTTCGCGACCAAGCGCGGCAGGATCACCCGCAGCACCAGGCCCAGGACCACCGGGATGAGTACGATCTGCACGATCGACTTGGCCATTGATCCGGCGTCCACCGGCAGGTACTGGCCGGCCAGCCACAGCGTCAGCAACGGGGTGAAGATGGGGGCGAGCAGGGTGGAGATCGAGGTCATGGTCACCGAAAGCGCAACATCACCCTTGGCGAGGTACGTCACCACGTTGGAGGCGGTGCCGCCCGGCGCGCAACCGACGAGGATAACGCCGGCGGCCAGGGCCGGAGGCAACTGAAGAAGCATCGCAATGCCCAGGCCCAGCAGGGGCATGATCACGTACTGTGCCACAACACCCAGGAACACCGGCAGCGGCTTGCGCACGACCATCGCAAAGTCGGGCAGCGTCAGGGTCAGGCCCATGCCGAACATGATGACCATCAGCAAGGGGTTGATGGCCTTCGAGAACCCACTGAAGGAGTCCGGGGTCAGCAGCGCAATCGCGCCGCCGGCCAGGACGAGCAGCGGAAAAAGCGTCACGGCAATCTTGGCACTGCGCTCTTCGGCGTCCAGTCCGGGCTTGGGTTGTACGTTTCGATCAGTTGACATGAAAAAATGGTGACAAACTGACCAAGTAATGTCCAATCCGATCACCAGTTCGTTCAACATCAGCCATTCGTCGCGGATAAACCACCGCTTATCGCACCTTCCGGGGTCCATGTGACTGAGCTCGGTCATGCAGCGGGCCACAACGACCAAGGGCAGGAGCGGACCGGCTGCCAGACGCCGGCCCGCTTCCGCCCCTCCGGCACTGCGGGAACTCCCATACCCGCAGTGCCGTTCGTTCCGGTTCCGGCGATCAAGCACGGTACCCGGTCATGCGGTGTTCCTTCGCGGCCCCCTCAGACCAGGTACGGGAACACCGCAAGCTTTTTCTCAGGCGGCGGCGCGCTGCAGCGAGGCATCCCGCGCCGCAGCCAGCCCCAGCTCCAGGTCCGCGATGAGGTCCTCCACCTGCTCGATGCCCACCGAAAGCCGGACCAAGTTCCGCGGCACCGCAAGCGGGGTGCCGATCACCGAGGCGTGGGTCATTTCCGCGGAGTAGCAAACCAGCGACTCGACCCCTCCCAGGGAAACGGAGAGCGCAAAGAGCTGGGTCGATTCGGCAAAAGCCCGAGCGGCCGCCTCCCCTCCGGCAAATTGCATCGAGACGATCCCGCCAAAGCCGTTGGACTGTGCCTTGGCCAGTTCGTGGCCGGGATGGGTTTCCAGGCCCGGATAGAGCACCGTCGCAATTTCCTCGCGACCGTGGAGCCAGCCGGCGATGGCGGCGGCGTTCGAACAGTGGCGCTCCATGCGCAGACCCAGGGTCTTCAACCCCCGGGCCGCGAGGAAGCAGTCCTGCGGCCCGGCCACTGCTCCCCCGGCAAATTGCTGGAAGCCCACGGCCTCGGCGAGGTCCTGGCCGCGGAATGCCCGGTCCGCCACGATCACTGCGCCGCCGAGCACATCCGAGTGCCCGCCGATGTACTTGGTGGTCGAATGCACCACCACGTCGGCACCCAGGGTGAGCGGGCGCTGCAGGAACGGGGTGGCGAAGGTGTTGTCCACGACCAGCAGTGCCCCTGCGGCGTGCGCGATTCCGGCCCAGCCCGCGACATCCGCGATGCCCAGCAGCGGATTGGACGGGGTCTCCACCCAGAGCAGCGCGGTCCTGCCCGGTTGCACCGCGGCCTGGACCGCCGCGAGGTCTGTGATGTCCACGGGGGTGTTGGTGATCCCCCACTTGCCGTGAAGGCGGTTGATGAGCCGGTTGGTGCCGCCGTAGCCGTCGGAACCAAGGACGATGTGGTCCCCGGGCTCGAGCACCGCGCGCAGCAGCGCATCCTCGGCGGCGATGCCGGAGGCGAACGCGAAGCCGGCGTGGCCCGCCTCCAGCGCGGTGAGCTGGGTTTCAAATCCGCTGCGGGTCGGGTTGGAGCCGCGGGAGTATTCGTGCCCGCTGCGCAGCACGTTGATCCCGTCCTGGACAAAGGTGCTGGTCTGGTAGATCGGCGGGATGACCGCGCCGGTCAACGGGTCCGGTTCCTGGCCGGCGTGGATGGCCTGGGTGTTGAAGCCGTGGTTGGTGGTGGTGCCCATGGTGACTCGTCCCTTTCTCTAGGCGTTGATGGTTTCGCGCGGCGCTGCGGCCGGCGTGGCGGACTCGGTGCCCAGGGCATCGAGGGCTCCGAGCAGGTCCGCCACCAGGTCGGCGGCGTCCTCGAGCCCGGCGGAGATGCGCAGCGTGCCGGCTTTGATCCCGGCGGTCGCCAATTGGGACGCGTTGAGCCGGCAATGGGTCATGGCCGCCGGGTGAACCACCAGGGAGCGGGTGTCCCCGATGTTCGCGGCCAGGGCGAAGAGCCGAAGCGAATCGACCAGCCCCGGCACTGCAGCCGGATCCTTGAGGTCGAAGGAGAACACGCAGCCGGTGCCCCGGGGGAAGTCGCGTGCAGCAAGCGCGTGGTCGGGATGGGTGTGTTCCGAGGGGTGGTGGACCGTGGCCACTGCCGGGTGCGCGGCCAGCGCCCGGGTCAGGGCGAGCACGTTGTCCTGGGCCTTGGCCACGCGCAGGGAAAGCGTCTCGATGCCCGTGAGGATCGCCGAGGCGGAGGCAGCAGGGAGCGTGGGTCCCAGGTCGTGCAGGAACTTCGAACGCAGCAGCATCAGGTAGGCCTTGGACCCGTAACGGTCCAGCAGCGAGTCCCCGTAGTAGCGCGCCCGCGGCGCGGCAATCTGCGGCCAGCGGGCGGCATCGGAGAAATCGAAGGTGCCCGCGTCAATGACCAGTCCCCCAAGAACCGATCCGTGTCCCGCCAGCGCCTTGGTGGCAGAGTGCACGACCACGTCCGCCCCGAAGTCGATGGGGCGGTAGGCGGCGGGTGTGGCCAGGGTGTTGTCCACGACCACCGGGATGCCCGCGGCGTGGGCCGCCTCGGTGATGGAGCGCAGGTCAACCAGGGTGATCAGCGGGTTGGAGACCGACTCCAGCAGGAAACCCCGGGTCTTTTCGGTGATGGCCGCGGCCCAGGCCGCGGGGTCGGCAGGGTCCACGAAGCTCACGCTCACGCCGAAGTCGGCGAAGGTGTCCGTGAGCAGGTCCACGGTGCCGCCGTAGAGCTTGTTGGAGGCCACCAGGTGGCCCGGGCCCTGCAGCAGGGCCAGCAGGGAGATCGCGACGGCTGACTGCCCGGTGGCGGTGGCGATGGCGCCGATCCCGCCCTCGAGGGCGGCTGCGCGTTCCTCCAGCACCGCGACGGTCGGGTTGCCGGTGCGTGAATAGGTGTAGCCCGGTTCCCTGAGCGCGAAGAGCTTCGCGGCGGTGGCGTAGTCGGGGAACTGGTAGGCGGCGGAGTTGTAGATCGGCACGGTCATGGGGCGGTGCGGGGCAGCCGGGGCGTACCCGGAGTGGATTTCGGTGGTGGCGTTGCGCCAGGTGCTGGAGGCCATGATCGTGCCTTTCGGGCCGAAGGGAAGTCGAAGCTTGGTCGGTGAGGGGGGCGCGGGCGGCGACCGCGGCTTCCACCAGGTTGGCCAGCGAGGCCTCGGTTTCCGCGTACCCGCGGGTCTTCAGGCCGCAGTCGGGGTTGATCCACAGCGCCTTGGCATCCAGGGAGGCCAGCGCGATGTCGATGAGCTCGGCGACCTCGGCGGTGGAGGGCACGCGCGGGGAGTGGATGTCGTACACGCCCGGGCCGATGCCGCGGGAGTAGCCGAACTGCGTCAAATCCGCGGTGACCTCCATGCGGGAGCGGGCTGCCTCGATCGAGGTGACGTCCGCATCCAGTGCGTCGATGGCCTCGATGATCTCGCCGAACTCCGAGTAGCACAGGTGCGTGTGGATCTGGGTGGCATCGGTGGCCCCGGAGGTCGCCAGACGGAAGGAGTCAACGCTCCAGCCCAAGTACTTGGCCTGGTCGGTGGCGCGCAGCGGCAGCAGTTCGCGCAGCGCCGGCTCGTCGACCTGGATGATGCCGATGCCGGCGTCCTGCAGGTCGGCGATCTCGTCGCGCAGCGCCAGGGCGACCTGGTTGGCGGAGGTGGACAGCGGCTGGTCGTCGCGGATGAAGCTCCAGGCCAGGATGGTCACCGGACCGGTGAGCATGCCCTTGAGCGGCTTGTTGGTCAGCGAGGCGGCGTAGGAAATCCACGGGACGGTGAAGGCCGCCGGACGGGAGACATCCCCCCAGAGGATCGAGGGGCGGGTGGCGCGCGATCCGTAGGACTGCACCCAGCCGTTTTCGGTCTCGGTGAAGCCGTCGAAGTTCTCGGCGAAGTACTGGACCATGTCGTTGCGCTCGGCCTCGCCGTGCACCAGCACGTCAAGGCCCAGGCGTTCCTGCAGCTGCACGACGCGGGCGATCTCGGCCTTGAGGAAACCGTCGTAGGCGGCGTCGTCGATGGTGCCGGCCTTGTGGGCGGCGCGGGCGGTGCGGACCTCGGAAGTCTGCGGGAACGAGCCGATGGTGGTGGTCGGCAGCGGCGGCAGCGCCAGGGCGCGTTCCTGGGCGGCCTTGCGGGTCTCCGCGTCGGAACGGGAGAAGTCGGCGGTGGTGAGGTTGGCCAGGCGCTCGCGCACCGAGGCCACGGTGGTCCCGGCGAATCCGGCGCGGTGCGCGATGGCCGATTCGGCGGCCGAGAGCTCGGCGGCGATCGCGGATTCGCCCTCGGACAGGCCCTTGGCCAGGGTGATGACCTCGGCGACCTTCTGGTTGGCGAAGGCAAGCCATGTGGGCAGGTGGGTCGGCAGGTTCGCTTCCTGGGCCACATCGTGCGGGACGTGCTGCAGCGAGGTGGCGGTTCCCACGGCCAGGGTGCCGCCTGCCTTTTCGACCCGGGTGCGCAGCGCGGCGAGCGTGCCCAGCGAGGCTGCGAGGTCGTTGCGCCAGATGTTGCGCGAGTCCACGATGCCCGCGACCAGGGTGGAACCGGCAAGGTCGCCCAGGAATTCGGTGGTGGGGAGGGCGCCGCGGACCAGGTCGGCGTGCACTGCCTCGACGCCGGCGCGGGCCAGCAGGCCCTGGGTGGCGCCCGGGCGGGTGATGTCCCCGGCGGTGCCGTAGCCCAGGCTCACGAACAGTGCGGGACGCTCGGTGGCGGCGGCCAGCTTGGAATAGACGGTCTCGGCGAGTGCACCGGGGACGGCCAGGGCGGCGCCGCGGTCGGTGACCAGTGCCGGCTCGTCCAGCTGCACCCACGGTGCCCCGGCGGCGGCCAGGGCTGCAAGGACCTGGGCGTAGGCGTTGACCACTTCGTCGATGCGCGACAGCGGGTCGAAGCCGGCGGGAGCGCCGTCCTCGGCCTTGGCCAGCAGCAGGTAGCTGATCGGGCCCACGAGGGTGGGGCGGATGGTGTTGCCGTTGGCCGCGTGGGCGGTGAAGGATTCGACAAGCGCCGCGGCGTTGGCCTTGATGGGGGTCGCTTCCCCGATTTCCGGGACCAGGTAGTGGTAGTTGGTGTCGAACCACTTGGTCATTTCCAGCGGGGCGCGGGATTCGTCGCCGCGGGCCAGCACGAAGGAAGCGGCGGTGTCGATGGCGCCGTTCTGGCCTGCCAGGTCCGCGAAGCGGGTGGGCAGGGCCGAGAGGGCGACGGTGGCGTCGAGCACCTGGTCGTAGTAGGCGAAGTCGCCGGGCAGCGAGGCGTCATCGGGCTTGAGCCCGAGTCCGGTGAGCTTGGCCAGGTTGGCGTTCTGCAGTTGGCGGGCCGCGGCGTGCAGCGCGGCCTCGTCGGTGCGTGAGGCCCAGTGCGATTCGAGGGCCTTCTTGAGCTCGCGGTTGGGTCCGATGCGCGGGTAGCCGAGGATGGATGCGGCGGGGAAAGTTGGCTTCGACATGGTGGTTCTCCTATTTGTTCTGACGTTGTGGAAAGCGGTGGGAAGGTGTGTGGTTCTAGACAGCTGCGCGGGTGGCCCAGGTGTTGCTGGCCTGTGCGCGGGTCCGCGGCAATTCGAGCTGCTCGACGACATCGAGGGAGCCGCGGTGGTCGTTGAAGGTGTAGAGGTGCACGCCCGGTGCCCCGTCGTCGAAGGCCCTCCGGGCCAGGGTGACTGCGGCGTCCACGCCGATGCGGTGGCGCTCGGAATCCGAGCCGGCGGTTTCCAGCGCGTGGGCCAGGATCGGGTCCGGGGCAATCCCGGCCATCGAGGCCAGCCGGTTCAGGCGCCTGACCGAGTTCAGCGGGATGACGCCGGGGATGATCGGGATGGTGACCCCAGCGCGGCGGGCCGAATCCACGAGGTTGGTGTACTCATTGGCACGGAAGTAGACCTGGGTGATGGCGTAGTTGGCCCCGGAGCGCTCCTTGGCCAGCAACACTTCCACATCGTGTTCGAAGGATGGGGATTCGGGGTGCCGGATCGGGTAGGCGGCGACACCCACCCCCAGTCTTCCTCCGGCCAGGGCGGCCGAGTGGTCGGTCTCAACCTCGCGGATCAGCTCGATCAGGTAGCGGGCGAAGGGGAACTCGCCGCGCCAGTCCTCGGGGTCCGTCGGCAGGTCCCCGCGCAGCGCCAGCACCCCGCGGACCCCGAGGGAAACGAAGTGGCGGATCAGGTTCTGCAGGGATTCGCGGCTCTCCCCCACACAGGTCAGGTGTGCCAGGGGGCGCAGCCGGGTGTTCTGGATCAAGTGCTCGATCAGTTCAAGGGACGCGTTTCGGCGTGCCGGGGAGCCCGAATAGGTCACCGACACGTAGTCGGGATCGGTCGCCTCCAGGGCCCGGATGCTGTTGAAGATTCCCTCGGCGGCGTCGCGGTTCGCCGGAGGGTACAACTCGTAGGACAGTGACGGCGGTGCGGCTGTCGTTCCAATACTCATGCATGTCTCCTCGTCGATTCGAGGGAGGCATCAGGGATCGCCACAAAAGCCCCAGGGATCCGTCACGGATGTCCTGCGGCGATGATGAGTGAACGCTGAAGCGGCTCCATCGCTTCTGGCAGTAGCACCCTCGCCGATGGAGTCCCAGGGAAGGGAATCCATCGGATGATGGTTGCTGCGGCGTCAACGAGCCAGATCTCTCAGCCGCTCTTGATGGTTGATGTATTCATCTTGGAACAGGTTCGAGGGCACGTGCAAGGAGCTTGCCGGCACAGCCGTCACGAAGGGCAAAATCACTTCATGTGTCCACACGGCGTCATTTTCGCCGGGCCGCCGCGGTCACATTGTTACGGCCGTCCATTCGCGTTTTCGGTGTATCCGCAGGGATTCCCGGCACCGGCATGACGTCGCGGGACTTCCGTGAAGCCAATGTGACGCGAAGGAGTGGCGTGCTCGCGACCGATTCCATGTGCCGGGATCCGGGGGCGAGGAATGGTTTTCACCCGTAGTGCCATGGTCGTGACGGACTGCCGGGGCGGAGTTGCGACCCCACCGCGATGACCCTGATTCCTTTTCCGTGAAGCCCCCCTGCGCAGGGGGGCGTTACTCGCCGGACGAGGCAGTACTTTTGTGCCCCTCGCGGATCGGGGCATCGTTCCCGGGGTTGCCCTGGCGGCGGTTCCAGTTCAGGCCGGAGAGCGACACCGCCAGGACCGAGGTGAGCACCAAGGCGGCAGCGGGAGCTGCGACCGTCCACGGCGCCCTTTCGACGTAGTTGATTCCCTCGGCCAGGATGAGCCCCCACTCGGGGGTGGGCTGCCGGGGCCCCAGCCCCAGGAATCCCAGCGAGGCCAGCGCCAGCGCGATCCCGGGAATCCGCAGCATGGCGTGCCTGAACACCGGACCAAGGATCGCCGGCAGGACATACCTGAGCAGGATCCGGGCCGGGCCCACGCCCAGTACCGGAAGGATCTTTACGAACGGCCGGGCCCGCGCTTCCTGTCCCAGTGCCGCCGCGTGCGCCGCCAGCGGTGCCCAACCCACCAATGCGACCGCGATGGCGGCGCCGAGCAGCGACGGACCGGTGACCACCGCGACCATCAGGCCCACCAGGATCGGCGGGGCAGCGTTGGCGACCTCCACCGGACCGGTTGACGCATGCGGAAACAGCCCGATGACCAGCCCCAGGACCAGGCAAACCAGCACCACCAGCAGGGAAGTCCCCAAGGTCGACAGCGCACCATGCCCCACTCTGGCCAATAGGTCGCGTCCGCTGGCATCGGCTCCGAAGGGCAGAGCCAGGCTCGGGGCAGCCAGCCTCGCGTGCTCGGACGCGAACGGATCGCGCAACAGTCCGGCTACGACCAAAAGCACCAGCGCCAAGGCCACCACCAGCGGCAGGAGCATCTCACGTCGGCGGGTGAAGCGCATGGTCTCCGGCGCCGGAACCGTACCGGAGCGAAGTGCCCTGCCCAGCAACAGCAGGCGCACCGCAGCGCAGGCCGAACCCACGATGACGGCCAGCAGCAACAGCGCCAGCACCCCGGCTTGCAGCGCCGGAATGTCCTGGGCGCTGGCGGCGCCCAGAATGGCCCGGCCCAAACCGGGGATCGCGAAGACCTTTTCCACAGCCACTGCCCCGCCGGTCAACCCGATCAGGACCAGGCCGACTTGGCTGGTCACCGATGGCATGGCCCGGCGCAGCACGGCCGCGGTGAGCTGGCCGCGGCGCGCCCCGGCGAGCCGCCAGGTCGCCACCCACTTCTCCGCGAAGGCGGCGCTGATGGCTTCGGAGGCCAGGCGCCCGATCAGCCCGCCGGCGGGCAACCCGAGCGAAAGCGCCGGCAGCACCGCGTGGTGCAGGCCCTGCCAGCCGTAGGGCGGGAACCACCCCAGCAAGACGGCTCCGACAATCAGCAGCATGGCGGCCAACAGGAATTCCGGCAGCGCCGTCATTCCCGCCGCAACGGCCCCGGATCCGCTGCCCGGCTTTCCGGCCAGACCGCGCGCCACCGCAGGGACGCACAGCAGCACGGCCACGACTGCCGCCACCGCCACCGCGCATCCCATCAGGGTCAACGAGACGCCCAGGGCGGAGACAGTCCCGGGACCCACCGGGGTGTTGGTGATCCAGGAGGTTCCCAGGTCGCCGTGGGCCACCCCGCCGGCCCAGGCCAGGAAGATCGCCACCGGGCCGCGGTCCAGGCCGAGCTCGTCACGGATCATCGCCAGGGTTTCCGGTGTCGCTTCCCGATCCGCATAGCGGGCACGCAGGATCGTGTATTCGGGCTTGCTGCCCGATAGCCACGGCAGCAGGCCGATCACGACCGTTACCGCGGCAAGGGCCAGCAGGCGGGAAAGTGCGTTGATTGCCGGGGCCGTGCGCGCCATCAGTCGGCGATTCCCGTGCGGTTGGTGATCAGTGCACGTTCGCGGGGGTCGCGCTCAACATCGCGGACCCTGGCCGATTCGCCCTGGATGACGCGTTCGTGCAAAAGCGGCACTGCCGCGTCCTTGGAAAGGATCAGCGCCTCGGCGGCGGCGATGGCGGCCCGGCGTTCCGCACCGGGGGCCACGGCCGCGGCCTTGGCCAGGGCCGCGTCGACCTCGGCATCGCAGAACTGCGAGATGTTGAACGATCCCTCGCAGGAGAAATCGCTATACATGTAGGCCACCGGGTCCCCGGAATCCAGAACGGTGGCGCGGGAGAGGATGAATGCGTCGAACTTCCCGTCCAGGGCATCGGCCTCGATGTGCTGGTATTCACGCACATCCTGCTCCACGACAAAACCGGCGGCCTCGAGCTGCTGCTCCAGCGCGACGGCAACCTCCGGCAGCTCCGCCCGGTCGGTGAAGGTGCCCAGCGTGATCTTGGTTCCCTTCACAACGGAGGGCGCTGCACGGTTCCCCAGCACCTCGGTGTAGTTTTCGTTCGCGCGTTCGGCTGCCGCCCAGGGCAGGGCGGGGCCCAGCAACCCCTCGGCGATGTCGGCACGGTCCTCGTAGACCCGTTCGACCACGGTGGCCCGCTCGATGGCTTCCCGCGCCGCGGCCCGCACGGCCGGATCGGCAAAGGGGCCGGTGTCGTTGTTCAGGTAGAGGGTGTTGGTCCTGGGCATGGGAACCTCGTGGACCAGCGCGGGATCGATCTGGGCGACCTGTCCCACGGGGATGGTTTCCACGATGTCGGCGTTTCCGGTGCGCAGGGCCGCTGCGCGGGCGGTGCCGTCCGGGACGAATTGGACGTCGACCCCGGCGGCGGCGGCAGGTTCGCCCCAATAGCCATCAAAGCGGTCCAGGGTTGCGGAGCTGGTTCCGTCGAAGGAGGACAGCACATACGGACCGGTGCCGGCCCCGGTCGGGACGACGACTCCGCCGGACTTGTAGGCCGAGGCCGCCAGGATGGACAGCTGCGGGCTGGAAAGCCGTTGCGGCAGCAGCGGGTCGGCAACCTTGGTGGTGACCACGACGGTGTTGGCGCCCTCGGCCTTGATGCCCAACTCGACGCCGTCGAGGATGCGGGGCTTGGGGCTGGCGTTCGCCGCGGTTTCCAGCGAAGCGGCGACCTGTTTGGCGGTTAGTGCGGTTCCGTCGTGGAATTCCACGCCCTGGCGCAGTTCGAAGGTCCAGGTCGTCTCATCCGTTTGCTTCCATGCGGTGGCCAGTGCGGGTTGGGCCTCTCCCACCTCGTCGAGGACCACCAGGGTCTCTGCCGCCTGCCAGCGGGAAAGCTTGAAGGCATCATCGCTCAGCGGGGTCAGTCCCGAACGCGGCGGTTGCATCATGGCCACTTTGATGCGGGCGTCGTCTGCGGCGGCGCCCGCGTCGCCCGCGTCGAAGCATCCGCTCAGGGCCAGTGCCAGGGTGGAGGCCAGCACTGCTGTCGCGGCTGCTTTTGGGCGTGGAAGAACCATCTCGGTCTTACCTGTCTTTCGTGGTTGGGTGGTGACTGGATTTCGGGAAAGAGGGCGGTCAATGCCCGGGCACAAAGCGGCGGATGGCCACTGCGGAGGTTGCGGCCAGCAAGGCCAGTGCCGCCCACGGGGCGGCCGCTGCCAGCGACGGCAGGTAGGCATGTTCATAGAGCGGACCCAATAGGGCATTTCCAGCCAGCACGGCCACCCCTCCGCACGTGGCGAGCAGGCCGTAGTACGCCCCGGCGGGATGTCCGTTGGCAAAGCCGGCAACCAGGCCCATGGCCGTGGGCGTCACGCACATGTGGCCCAGTGCAAGGGCCGTGACCATCAGTGCGGCGGGGGCGAGGGACGCGCCCTCCGGTGCCTCCCGTGTTGCCAGCACCGCCAAGAGCAAAAATCCCACGGCCTGCAGAGAAAATCCGAGCGAGAAGGCCGTCTTGTCCCCGACGCGGCGCATGAACCCTGCAATGGGCCATTGCAGAGCCACGGTCAGAAGCGAAACGTAGACAAAGACCCCGGCTAGTGCCCCGACTCCGGCGCCGCTGCGTTCAAGTTCCACCGGCAACCCGAGGTAGAGCTGGTTGTAGGCGAGCAGGTTCACCGCGTAGAACGCGGCAAACAGCACAAACCGGCGTTCGCGTAGGCACGCCCAGGTGCCTGCCCCCTCCCGATTCCCGACCCGTGAAATCGCTGGTTGGCGCCCGGCGTCGGTTCCCGGAATCCAACGCAGGAAGACCAATGCCATGACGGCAAAGATCGCCGCGCCGGCCAGCAGCGCGGTATCGATGCCGATACCGAGCAGCAAGGCACCGAGCACCGGGCCTGCCACTGCGCCGATTTCACCGAAAATGACCAGCAGCGCAAAAAGCGTCGGCTTGGCGCCGGTGCCGGCGTTCCCCTTCTCCATGGACCGGGCCGTGCCCACCAGGCTTTCGAGCGCCGGCGAGAACAGGGCTCCACCGACTCCAGTGATGATGGCACCGGCCAGGAACGAGGGGAAGTCCGCGGCCCAGGCAAGCACCAGATAGCCGGCAACCCGCACCAGGGTGCCGGAAACCATGAGCCGCCTCGCTCCCCACCTATCGGCCAGCACCCCGCCGAAAAGGAACATCCCCTGTTGGGCGAAGGTCCGTGCCCCCAGCACCACTCCGATCGCCATGGCTCCCATGCCAAAGTCCCCGCGCATGCTCACGGCCAGGAAGGGGACAACGGAAAAGAATCCCACATTGAAAATCAGTTGGCTGGCCAGAAGCAGCCCGGGAGCGGGTCCGGTGCCCTGTACCCGGTCGGGCTCGCCGGCAAGGACGCGGGTGCCGCTCATGCGGCGCCCGTTCGGGTGCCCAATTGCGGGATGGCTGCCAGCAGCTCCCGGGTTGCCGGGTGCCGGGCAGTGTGGAACATATCGAGGGTGTCGCCCTCCTCGACGATGCGCCCGGATTCCAGCACCACGGTGCGGGAACACAGCCGGGACACGGCGGAGAGGTCGTGGGACACAATCAGCAGTCCCATTCCGTCCTGCCGGACCAATTTCTCCAGCAGCCCCAGCACCGCATCGCGAAGCGGCAAATCCAGCCCGCTGACGGGTTCATCGGCCAACAGGATCGACGGCCCGGGAACCAGGGCCCGGGCGATGGCGACCCGCTGGTTCTGCCCGCCGGAGAGTTCGGCCGGCTTGCGTCCCAGCAGTCCGGGATCGAGTTCGACGCGTTCCAGGGCGCGATGGATCATTTGCCGGTGGTCCCCCTGGATGCGAAGTTGCCTCAGCGGCTCGAGCATCAGTTGTTGGATGCTCATGCGCGGGTCCAGGCTGCCAGCGGGGTTCTGCGGGACGTACTGCACGAGCCGCCGGTACCACCGCAGAGAGGAAACCGGACCGGGAACCAGCGGGTTGTCGTTGAATTGGACGGATCCGGAGTCCACCTTTTCCAGGGCGAGCAGGCACCGCAACAGCGTTGATTTTCCGGAGCCCGAGCTGCCAACCAGGCCTACGGCTTGGCCTGCTTCGATGCCGAGGTTGATTCCGCACAGCGCCCGGTGGCCCTGTCGGCTCCTCGGCCACCGGCCAGGATAGCCGTGGACCAGATCCAGGGCGCGCAATCGGGTCGTCATGCGGCCGCCGCCTCGAACGGAGGAGCGAAGGAGGAGCGGGCCGAATCGACCAGCGCAGCGGTGTAGGGATGCCGTGGCCGGGCGATCAGCTCCGGCATGTGGGCCTCCTCGATTTTCCGGCCGTCCTGCAGCACGACCGCGCGGCCGCATATTTGCTCGGCAGCGGCCAGGTCGTGGGTGATGAGCAGCAGGCCACCAGCGCTGGAAGGGACCCCCGCCAGGATCTCGAGCACCTTGGCCTGGTTGACGACGTCAAGTGCCGTGGTCGGCTCATCTGCCACCAGGATGTCGGCACGGCAGGCAAGTGCCATGGCGATGCATACTCGTTGCAGCTGTCCGCCCGACAATTCCCCGCTGAAGCTGCGCAGCATGCGGTCCGCGTCGGCCAGTCCCACCGAGGCCAGCAGTTCACGGGAAATTTCACGCGCCTCGCGTCCCGAGAGCCCCGCGTTGCGCAGTGGCATGGCCAGCTGGCGGCCCAGGCGCACCAGCGGGTTGAGTGCTGCGGCCGGGTTCTGGTGGATCGCGGCGAATTCCCGCCTTGCGTGCCTTCGGCCCCGGAGGGGAATTTCCTTGCCGTTGACGCGCAGCATACCCGTGGCGTTCATCCCGGCCGGGAGCTGCCCCAGCAAGGCCGCCGCCGTGAGGGACTTGCCGGATCCGGAGGCCCCCAGCAATGCCAGTTTCTCCCCGGGTTCGATGCTGAAGTCCAGCCCCGCGACCAGGGGTTTCCCGTGCAGGGAGATGGTGAGGCCTTGGACGAGGAGGGCAGGCATAGGATGGGGACTTTCGTGTGGCGGTTCGGCTGGCAAACACTATTGCAACTAACAATCATTCTCGTTAAGAGCTCGATCGAATATTACCCCATGCAGGACACGGCTTCCGAAACGACCACTCACGGAACTCCCAAGCGGGGGACTTTTCGTCCGGGAGCGTGGCGTCGCAGGTTGGTTGCGCCCACTAACAAGAAATTGCTTCGCGCACGGTGACAAGACGGCGCCAGCACGGCACTGCCCCGTCCAGGAAGATGATGGGGGCAGCGGCGGATGACGCCGCGCGGCCACGTTCCTCGGATTCCGGTGCCGCGTCGCAGGGTTCCTGCGCCCCGGATTCCACTAGGCTGGTGCGCACCATGGACTACAGGAATACCACCCACCAGACCGGCGGCCGGGAACGGGCGATTGGCGAGGATTCGCGGCCCGGGGAAGACGAATTCCGCGTCGACATCGAGCGCATCCGATTCTCCCCCTATTTCTCGCGGCTCTCGGCGGTGACCCAGGTGATCCCGCAGGCCGGCGCCGGCACCGTGGTGCACAACCGGCTCACCCACTCACTGAAGGTCTCCGCGGTGGCACGCTCCATTGCCATCGGGTTGCGCAATGCCGACGAGCCCACGCGCACGCTGGTGGCCGAGCTCGGCGGCTGCGATCCCGTCGTGGTGCAGGCGGCCGCTGCCGCCCACGACCTGGGCCACCCGCCCTTCGGGCATCTGGGCGAACAGGAACTGGACCGGGCGGCCCGCAATATCCTCGGTTTGCCCGACGGGTTCGAGGGCAACGCCCAAAGTTTCCGCATCCTCACCGCGCTGGACAGCTGCGACGCGAGCCCCCGCGGGCTGAACCTCACCCGCGCCGTGCGCGCGGCGGTGCTGAAGTACCCGTGGACCCGCAACGAATGGCGTTCCCTGCCGGCCCGGTCCCCGGAACTTCTGCCCCGCGGCGTGGGCCTGGGCGGCGGCAACGCCGCCCTGAAATACTCGGCCTACGACATCGAGGCCGCCGAGATGCGTGACGTTCTCTCGGTCTTCCCGCAGATCACCGAACACCAACAGACCCTGGAATGTTCGGTCATGGACATCGCCGATGACATCGCCTACGCGGTACACGACCTGGATGACTTCTATCGCGCCGGGGTCCTGCAGTATTCCCCGGTGTCCGCCGAGCTGCGGCACTGGCTTGATTCCGGCGCCGAGTTGGCCAGACTCGATGCGTGCGAGCTGGACCAACGACTGCCCGGCCACGGGCTCGAGCGCACCTGGCGGCTGGTTGCCGCCAAGGACCCGTGGATCGCCAACGCCGACGCATTCCGCGCCTCGGTGCAGCGCGTGGGCCATGACCTGGTCGAAGGCCTGCTGTCCCTGCCCTATGACGGCGGACTAGACGCCGACCGTGCAGTCACTGCCTTCACCCGGCGGTGGATCGACAGGCTCCAAGCCTCAATCGCGGTGGAGAAGGACCCGGTCATTCGCAGCGGGCACGTCCGCTTGGCTGACGAGGCCTGGCACGACGTGGTGGTGCTCAAGTTCGTGCACGAGCGCTTTGTCCTGGAACGCTCCGACCTGGCGTTGTACCAGCGCGGACAGACCCGCATCATCAGGTCGCTGGCCGAGGGCCTGGCCGCGTGGCTGGATGATCCACAGGATTCGGCCCGCGCACCGCGCAGGCTGCTGGACTCCGTCGAGGCGGCCACCGGCGAATACCGCCAGCTCTATTCCGAAACCTCAGGACCGCTTCCGGATTCCTCACGCAGGGAGATCGAGCGGCTGGGCCGGGCACGGGCCATCGTCGACTACATCGCCTCATTCACCGACGCTCAGGCCGTCTCGGTCAACGCCCTGCTCACCGGCACCTCGGAGAGCATTTGGGAAGTCGGTCGCGGGCTGTAGAACGCCACCCACGGCAAAGGCCGCCACAATCCTGAAGGGAAAGCGGCGGCCTTTGTCGTACGCGTTGAGCGAGGGAGACTATTTCTTGAGCAGTTCCAGTGCCGCGTTCAGCGTGGAGCTCGGGCGCATGATGTCTGCGACCTTTTCCTCGACCGGGCGGTAGTAGCCACCCAGGTCGACAGGGGCACCCTGCACGGCGGCGAGCTCGGCCACGATGGCTTCCTCGTTGCCGCCCAGTGCCTCGGAGACGGCCTTGAAGGCAGCTGCCAGCTCGGTGTCCTTGGTCTGTGCCGACAGTTCCTCTGCCCAGTACTTGGCCAGGTAGAAGTGGCTGCCGCGGTTGTCCAGCTCGCCGGCCTTGCGCTTGGGCGACTTGTTTTCCAGCAGGAAGGTGCCGGTTGCGGCATCCAGCGTGTCGGCCAGGATCTGCGCGCGCGGGTTGTCCGAGGTGTTGGCCAGGTGCTCGAAGGAGACGGCCAGGGCCAGGAACTCGCCCAGGGAATCCCAGCGCAGGTGGTTCTCGCTCACCAGCTGCTGCACGTGCTTCGGGGCCGAGCCACCGGCACCGGTCTCGAACAGTCCGCCACCGGCGATCAGCGGCACGATGGAGAGCATCTTGGCGCTGGTGCCCAATTCGAGGATCGGGAACAGGTCGGTGAGGTAGTCGCGCAGCACGTTGCCGGAAACCGAGATGGTGTCCTCGCCGCGGCGGATGCGATCGATGGTGTACTGGGTCGCGTCGACCGGCGACAGGATCTCGATGACCAGGCCCTCGGTGTCGTGCTCCTTGAGGTACTCGTTGACCTTGGAGATCAGCACGGCGTCGTGCGCACGGGTCTCGTCCAGCCAGAACACGGCAGGGGTGGCCGAGGCGCGGGCGCGGTTGACGGCCAGCTTGACCCAGTCGCGCACCGGCACGTCCTTGGTCTGGCAGGCGCGCCAGATGTCACCCGGGAAGACCTGGTGTTCGATGAGCACGCCGCCGGTGGCGTCCAGGATCTGGACGTGGCCGGCTGCCTTGATCTCGAAGGTCTTGTCGTGGGAGCCGTATTCTTCGGCAGCCTGGGCCATCAGGCCGACGTTCGGGACGGTGCCCATGGTGGTCGGGTCGTAGGCGCCGTTGGCGCGGCAGTCGTCGATGACGACCTGGTAGATGCCCGAGTAGGAGGAGTCCGGCAGAACTGCCAGGGTGTCGCGTTCCTTGCCCTCTGCGTCCCACATGTGGCCCGAAGTGCGGATCATGGCAGGCATGGAGGCATCGACGATGACGTCCGAGGGGACGTGCAGGTTGGTGATGCCCTTGTCGGAGTCGACCATGGCAACAGCCGGGCCCTCTTCGAGGCCCTTGGCGATCAGTGCCTCGACGCCGGCGCGCACGTCGTCGGAGAGCTCGTCGAGCCCTCCGAGGATGGCCGCAAGGCCGTTGTTCGGGTTCAGGCCTGCTGCTTCAAGCTGCTCGCCGTAGGTCTCGAACAGCTCGGAGAAGTAGGCCTTGACGACGTGGCCGAAGATGATCGGGTCCGAGACCTTCATCATGGTGGCCTTCAGGTGTGCCGAGAACAGCACGTCTTCGGCCTTGGCTCGGGCAACGGCGTCCTTCAGGAACGCGTTCAGCGACGCGGCGTGCATGACAGTGCCGTCGATGATCTCGTCCTTCAGCACCGGCAGGGCCTTCTTCAGGACCTTGACGTCGCCGTCTTCGCCGACGAAGCGGATGGAGAGGGTCTGGGCGTTGTCGATGACAACGGACTTCTCGTTGGCACGGAAGTCATCCTCGGCCATGGTGGCCACGTTGGTCTTGGAGTCAGCGGACCAGGCGCCCATGGTGTGCGGGTTCTTGCGGGCGTAGTTCTTCACGCTCAACGGGGCACGGCGGTCGGAGTTGCCCTCGCGCAGCACCGGGTTCACGGCGGAACCCTTGATCTTGTCGTAGCTTGCGCGGATTTCCGTTTCCTCGTCCGAGGACGGGTTGTCCGGGTAGTCCGGAAGCGCATAGCCGGCGGCCTGCAGTTCGGCAATGGCTGCCTTGAGCTGCGGGATGGAGGCCGAAATGTTCGGCAGCTTGATGATGTTTGCATCCGGGCTCTTGGCCAGGGCGCCGAGCTCTGCCAATGCGTCGGGAATCTGCTGCTCTGCAGTGAGGTGGTCGCCAAAGGCGGAAATGATGCGGCCGGCCAACGAGATGTCGCGCGTCTCGATCTCTACACCCGCGGTCGAGGCGTATGCTTCGACAATCGGCAGGAACGAGTGGGTTGCCAGCATCGGAGCTTCGTCGGTGTGGGTATAAATAATCTTGGCCATAGGTGCGGCGTCTCCCTGAACGGTGTTCTCGGATATGAATGGTCCGACTTGATCTCAACAGCCCTAACTTACCCGATTTACTGCGCCCGGACACTTTTTGTGGCGAGACTCCCCTTCTCCCCCGGACCCTTTTCGCCCCGAAAAGCCGGGGCAATGGGGACCACGGCAGCACACCCGCGTTAAGTTAACCCTTCATAACTGAACTGCGGATACCCCTCCCTCACGTGCCCGGGAACAGCTTCCCCAGCTCACGTACGGTTTCATCGAAGAGCGCCAGCGGATCGGAGTCCACCCCGTCGAATTCCTGGCGGGCGAATGATTGCCAGGCGACCCGCCAGGCTGCCGTCACCACCTCGGCAACCAGGAGCGCCTGGATCGGCCGCAGCGGGCCCCGTTGCGCCAGCGACGCGCTGAGCCCCTCAACAAGGTTTCGCTCCTGGCGCGTGGCAACCCGCATCATCTCCGGTTCCTGGACCATCAGTCGGGAAATCCTGCGGAAGTCGCTCTCTGCCACCTCCAGCGCGAAGAGCTCGCGGCACACGGCCAACAGGTCGCCCAGGATCCCGGCGGCACTGGCATGCCTGCTTTCGCAGGCCACCAGGGTGTCGATCAGGCCCTGCTGGCCGGGCATGAGGGCATGTTCCTTGGACGAGTAGTAGCGAAAGACGGTGCGCTCGGAAATGCCGACGCGTGCGGCGATGTCGCCGATCGTTGTGGCATCCATCCCCTTCTCTTCCACGAGGTCCAGCGTGGCACCCTGGATCTCGCGCAGCATTTGGGCGCGATGCTCTTCACGGATACCCATGGCTCAGCTCTTTTCTTGAATCGGAGGGGCTCCCGGATAGGCGCGGGGCTCACCACACTATATTTCATGTCACACTATGACAGAATTTGCTTACCAAAGCTGTCAGACCATGACATTATTTTAGTCGTTCACATCTTACAGAAGAGGTAGCTTCCGATGGCCCTGTCCACAGAAGGCACGATTTCCCCGCCGGCAGCTCCTGCGCGGCAGGCTCCGCCCACCCTGCCCACAAAACAACTCGTCGGCATCATCGGTTCCCTCGCGCTCGCCGCGTTCCTGATGATCCTGAACGAAACAGTACTCAGCGTCGCCCTCCCGGCGATCATGGTGGACCTTTCCGTGTCAGCAGCCGCGGGCCAGTGGCTGACCACCGGTTTCCTGCTGACCATGTCCGTGGTCATCCCGACCACAGGCTATCTGCTGCAGCGCTTCAGCCCCCGGAGCCTATTCATTTTCGCGCTCTCCAGCTTCCTGGTTGGCACCTTGCTCGCGGTCTTCGCGCCAAGCTTCGCGGTGCTGCTGGTCGCCCGCATCATCCAGGCAATCGGCACCGCCATCGTGCTTCCGTTGCTGATGACCACCACCCTGATGCTGGTGCCCGTGCACAAGCGCGGTGCCATCATGGGACTGAACTCGATCGTTATCTCCGTCGGTCCCGCCATTGGACCGACGGTTTCCGGCGCAATCGTCAACGCCTTCACCTGGCACTACATCTTCATCCTGATGGCACCGCTGGCTGTGGTCATCTTGGTCCTGGGGATCATCTTCATCAAGCTCCCGTCCCACGCCCGCAAGATCCCGCTCGATGTCCCCTCGGTCGTGCTTTCCGCGCTTGCCTTCGGTTTCCTGGTCTACGGCATCTCCAGCCTTGAGCACGCCGCCGACAACTTGGTCGTCCCCGTCGCTTCCTTCGCCGTCGGACTGGTTTCCCTGGCTTTGTTCATCAAGCGCCAGGTCCGGCTGACCCGCATCGGCAAGGAGCTGCTGAACCTCACTCCGTTCAAGACCCGAACCTTCACCTTCTCGGTGGTGATGATCATGATCGCCATGGGCACCCTGCTGGGCACCATCGTGGTGGTCCCGATCATCCTCGAATCCGGTGCCGGCTTCACCACTCTGTCCATCGGCATGATGCTGCTCCCCGGCGGTCTGGCCCAGGCGGTCGTTGCACCGATCTTCGGGCGCATCTACGACCGTTTCGGTCCCCGCCCGGTCCTCATTCCGGGTGCCGCCATGCTGGCGCTGGGCCAGTGGATGTACGTCACCGTGGATTCCGAGACCGCGCTATGGATGTTCATGGTCAACCACATCGTCTTCTCCATCGGCCTGGCCCTGCTGATGACCGGTCTGATGTCATCGGCCCTGGCCACCGTTGAGCCTCGCCTCTACGGCCATGGCTCGGCCATCTTCAACACCGGCCAGCAGCTCGGCGGTGCCATCGGCACCACCATTTTCGTGACCGTCATGTCCCTGCTCGCCGGTTCCAAGCTCGAAGCGGGTTCGGACCTTGCCCACGCGCTGTTCTCCGGCGCGCATGTTGCCTTCATCATCGGCGCCATCCTGGCCACCGTCGGCCTGGTGATCTCCCCCTTCGTCAAGGTGGACAAGCAGCAATAGCCGCAGCCTCGACCAAAGAGGCGGAGCTCAGGCCCCGGGCGAATCAATCGTCCGGGGCCTCGGCACACCCGAATCTCCGCGCCCTACAACGCTGAAACGATCCAGATCACCAAGGCAATGGCCACCAGAACTCCCACGATTGTCCATACAAGGCCGCTTCCACGCATGTCTTTTACTTCCATTCTCTTGGTTGGTACCTCTCATCATCGGCTTACGAAACCCGCATTTCAAGGTTTTGCACTGTGGTGCGCAAGGCGCCAAACCTGATTTCACCGACACAGTGGATCGCGGATTTTCCTCACCATCCCATGACGCGATCCGGCTCTCTTGGTGCGGCACTGCGGGCCGTGCGGATGGGGACAACCTCGACCCCGTGACCGAATCCGCCGCCCGGGTTCGATGATGCATGGCAAGTTCCTGATCGACTGCCAGAACCGATGGGCTCGGACAGGTGAGCATCGAGACCAAGTACCTCCCCGCAAACCAGGCAAACGGCGTGGGGACCGGTGTGGGGACCGGCCCGGGAAACCGAAAGGGGAATTTGTTTCGGGACCATGCGTCTTCCGGTTTCCCCGCATCCATCGGAATGCCTCGGGGCAACGACGGCTTAAACAGAAAGCTGCCGCCGGCGTTTCCCCCTGAAGGCGAAACGCCGGCGGCAGCCGGATCACTTGTTCCTAGTGGAAGAAGTGGCGTGCTCCGGTGAAGTACATGGTGATCCCTGCTGCGTTGGCAGCGGCGATGACTTCCTCGTCACGGACCGAACCGCCGGGCTGCACCACTGCGCGCACACCGGCGTCCAGCAGGATCTGCAGGCCGTCGGCGAACGGGAAGAACGCATCCGAGGCTGCAACGGCGCCCTTGGCACGCTGTGCCGAGACGCCCTCGGCCCCGGCGGCCCCGCCCGCGGCATCCACGCTCGATTCGACGGTGACGCCCAGGGTGTTGGCGCGCTCGACCGCAAGCCTGCAGGAGTCCACGCGGTTGACCTGTCCCATGCCGATGCCCACGGCGGCACCGTTGTTGGCCAGCAGGATGGCGTTGGACTTTGCGGCACGCACAGCGGTCCAGGCGAAGGCCAAATCGGCCAGGGTGGCCTCGTCGGCAGCCTCGCCGGCCGCAAGGGTCCAGTTCGCCGGGTCGTCGCCGTTGGCGTCGACCTTGTCGGACACCTGGACCAGCACGCCGCCGGAAACCTGGCGGATTTCGGCCGGGTAGCGGCCGTAGCCCTCGGGCAGGGCCAGCAAACGGATGTTCTTCTTCTTGGAGAGGATCTCCACGGCTTCGGGTTCGAAGGCCGGGGCGATGACGACCTCGGTGAAGATGTCCTTGACCGTGTTGGCCATGCCCGCGGTCACGGTCCGGTTCGCGGCAATGACGCCGCCGAAGGCCGAAAGCGGATCGGTGGCGTGCGCCTTGGCGTGCGCGTCGGCGATCGGGTCCGCGGCATCGGCGGAGGCCACTGCGACGCCGCAGGGGTTGGCGTGCTTGATGACCGCAACTGCCGGGGCGTCGAAGTCGAAGGCGGCGCGCAGCGCCGCATCGGCGTCGACGTAGTTGTTGTAGCTCATGGCCTTGCCGTGCAGCTGGTCGGCCTGGGCGATGCCCGCCGGGGCGGCCTTATCCACGTAGAGGGCTGCCTGCTGGTGCGGGTTTTCGCCGTAGCGCAGGACCTCTGAGCGTTCCAGGGCCAGACCCGAGTACGCGGGCCAGTCGATGACTCCGTCGCCGTCCTCGTCGAGGAACTGGGCGGCGGTCCACGAGGCGACAGCCGTGTCGTAGGCGGCGGTGTGTGCGAAGGCCTTGGCGGCCAGGCGCTGGCGGGACTTCAGGTCGAAGCCTCCGGCCGAGGCCGCGGCGATGACGGCGCCGTAGGACGCGGGATCCACGACGATGGACACGGCGGCGTGGTTCTTGGCCGCCGAGCGCACCATGGCAGGGCCCCCAATGTCGATCTGCTCCACGACGTCGTCCATGGCGGCGCCGGAGCGCACGGTGTCGACGAACGGGTAGAGGTTCACCACTACCAGGTCGAAGGCCTCGATCTGCATGTCTTCGAGGGTCTTCATGTGGGCCGGGACCCGGCGGTCGGCCAGGATGCCGCCGTGCACGCGCGGGTGCAGGGTCTTGACGCGGCCGTCAAGCATCTCCGGCGAGCCGGTGACTTCCTCGACCTCGGAGACCGGGATCCCCGCGGCCGCAATGCGCTTGGCGGTGGAGCCGGTGGAAACCAGTGCGACGCCTGCTGCGTGCAGGCCCGCTGCCAGCTCCTCCAATCCGCTCTTGTCGTAGACGGAAATCAGTGCCCGGCGAATCGGGACGCGATCAAGGACGGTCTGGCTCACAAAAGTCTCCCAGGGTGCGGTTTGAGGGGGGTGCTATTCCCCATCTTATCCCGCACCCCGTTGGGGGACTTCTTGTGTGGCGCGGTGGTTACTTGATCATCTCCCCCGCGGGGGTGACTACGTACCAGACGTCGTTGACTCCCTGTCCGGTGACGTCACCGGGCTTGGTGTCCTTCGCCCAGTAGTACAGCGGCATGCCGTTGAGGGTCAGATGCTTCTTGCCATCGGGACTGTCAATGGTTCCGACCTCCCCGGTGACGCCCTCCACGACGGGGGTGTCGTTGGTGGTCGTGGCGATGGGCCAGGCTTCAAGACAGCCACCGGTGCAGGCGCTGACCTTGGTGTCCTTGGTGTCCTTGGTGAAGTAGTACAGGCTCATTCCCTTCCCGTCCACCACAATGGTGCCGAGGCTGGACTCGCCGGTCATCAGGTCTGCCGTTGAGGCAGCAGGGCTCGAGGCAGCGGCGCTGGTCGCGGCCGGTGCCGTCGTCGCCGGGGCTGCCGGAGAGTCGTCGTCGCCGGAAGCACAGCCGGAAAGCAGCAATGCGGCACCCAGCAGGACCGCAGCTGAAGACGCGAACGCCTTGTGATGAATACGGTTCATGATGCAATTCCTTACACTCGAAGGGCGAAACGGCACCCCGATTCCACGGGGCCAGAGCGCCCCGGGGAACATTCGGGCAGAACCCAAAGGGAACTCTTACCAGCTAAGACGCATCGATCCGGGACAAGGTTCATGCTTTTCAGAACTTTCTTTGCGCATACTTGAAACATGGATGAACCTTTTGCAGTCCCGATGCGTCTCAGTTGGTGACCCGATGTTCCCGAAACGACTCACTGGAGCCCACGTGCCCCTCGATGCGCAAGTGGTGTCGGACATCTACCGCGACCACGGAGACGCCCTGCGACGCTTCGTCCTGCGTGTAGCCAACGACCGCGACGAGGCCGACGACGTCGTGCAGGAAACCGTGCTCAAGGTGTGGAAGACCGCACCGGAGCTGACCGGTTCGCTGCGCAGCTACCTGTTTGCCACCGCCCGCAACGTGCTCATCGACAGACACCGCCGGGCCGCGGCGCGGATTTCCGCCACCGCGCTCGGCGAGCAGGATCCCGAGGCCGCGGGCGTGCCTGCGGGCATGGAAGCTGTTTTGGACAGAATTCTCATGGAGGAGGCTTTGCTGCGGTTGACCCTTGAACACCGGCAGGTGGTGATCCACATGCATTATCTGGGTTCCACGGTGGCCCAAACGGCTTCGAGCCTGGGTATCCCCCAGGGCACGGTGAAATCACGGGCGTACTACGCCATGCGGGCCCTGCGCGGGATCCTGGCGGAAATGGGAGTGGAACAGTGAACGAGCACATGAACTTGGGTGCCTACGTGCTGGGCGGACTCGATGCCGACGAGACACGGGCCTTCGAGGCGCATCTTGCCGGCTGTGAGCAGTGCCGCCGGGAACTCGCCCTCTTCGCCCCGGTGTCGACCAGGCTTGGCGCGTTGGACGCGCAGGACGCCCGCGCCTTGCTGTTCGGGGACCACGGCATCCCGGAGGAAGGCCCCGGAGCCAGTCTCCTGGACCGGTTGCGGGAGAGACGGCGAACCCGGCGGATCCTGTTGGGGTCGGCGGCGGCGGCTGCTGTCGCTGCATCAGTTGCCGGAGGCGTCTTCCTGGCACCCGTGCTGCGACCCGCACCGGCCCCGGATGCCGCCTACGAGGTGGTCTCGGCAGCGGGACCGCGCGTGGACCTGGGACTCAATGCCAAGGCGTGGGGCACCGAGCTCCAATTCAGGGGAACAGAGTTGCCCACCAGCGGGACGCTTTCCTTGTGGGTGGTGGACGAATCGGGGGAAGTCGACCGTGCCAGCTCCTGGAACGCCACGAAGACGGGCACTGCCCGCGTGAGCGGGGCCGTGCCCACCGAAATGGGGAAAATTTCTGCGATCCAGCTGCGCGACGTGGACTCCAAGATCCTCGCGGAGCTCACGCTTCCCGGAGACCCTTCGAGTCTGTCGAGCTAATGCGCGAGTTCCGGGAAGTGCTTGGCCAGTTGGGATTCGGTGAGACACCTGCGCAGGAGCGCATCGCCGTGCTCCTCGTCGGAGAGGTAGACCACCACGTCCGAGTTTCGTCCCACGGCAAGGGCGGAGCGCAGTGACTCGGTGACGCGGATGAGCATTTCGTAGTACAGGCGGTTGGTCCGTTCCCATCCGTGGTCCTTGGCCACGTCGGTCAGCGCCTGGCTCCACAGCGCCGTGGCCGATTCGTCAAAGAGCTCGATGGGGCTCCACTGCCAATCCGAGGGGTTCCACTTTGAGGAGTAGTAGCCCTGTTCGGCATCGGAGGTCAGGGCGTCGAATTCCTTGAGCACCGCGTCAATGTCTTCGTCGTCGTCATCCTCGTCCACGGCAACGTCGTCATCCTCGTCGTCGTCGTCCGAGTCGTTGCCATTGGTGTCGTCGTTGTCATGCAGATGGATGTCCCGGTCGGACCCGTCATCGTCGGCATCGGGGCGTTCCTCGAAGTCTTCGGCTTCGTCCTCGTCGTCGAAGTCCTCGGCATCCGGTTCCTCGACGTTGACGCTGAGGGCACGGGTCAGGGCTTCTTCGGAGTTCAGTGCGAGCACGGGCAAATCGATGTGGTCGGTTTCGTCGGCGCTCACCCCGTCGAGGGCAATGGCATAGAACACTTCGTCCGGGTGACGGTTAACTATTTCCTCCGCCTGGCGAAGAGCCGACACCCGTATCGCCTCTTCGAGAGCGGTCCAATCTACTCCCATATCCAGAGCCTACCCCGGGTTGCCCCGCACCGGAACAGCCCCGGCACAAGGGGCTTCGCCGAATTTTCCCGGCCCGAAAAGATGCCGATCCACGAAACGCCAAGCCACAAAATGTCAAGGGCTATTCTGTGGTTTGCCGGTTCAGCGCGTAGCGTTGTTGCTGGCGCCGGAGCACGTTTTCCTCCGGTGCCGCAATTGCCACATTGTTGCCGCGGTTGGACCCGTCCCGCGCCAGACCGCTCCTGTCCGAAGGCCAAGCCCAGATGAACAATTACTTGAAGCTACCCACCGGCGAGTCGGTCGTCCAGAACCTGCCGTGGAAGTGGGGCGTGCAAGGCAAGATCTTCATCATTGGCGGACTCGGGTTCATGTTCGACGCCTGGGATGTCACGCTCAATGGCGCCTTGATCCCCCTGGTCGCCGCGGAGTGGGGTCTGGACAGGACCACCGCGGCGCTGCTGGGCACCGGAAACCTGCTGGGCATGGCCCTCGGCGCCTTCCTCTGGGGCACCATCGCGGACAAGATCGGCCGTAAGAAGGCCTTTACCTGGACACTGTTGATCTTCTCGATCTTCACCGTTGCCGGCGCCCTGGCCCCGAGCTTTGCGTGGTTTGTGGCCTTCCGCTTCATCGCCGGGGTGGGACTGGGCGGCTGCATCCCGGTGGACTACGCGCTGGTGGGTGAATTCACGCCCGCCAAGCAACGCGGCCGCGTGCTCACGGCCATGGACGGTTGGTGGCCGGTGGGCGCAGCGCTCTCATTCTTCATTTCCGGTTGGGTCCAGGCGACCACCGGAAACTGGCGGCTCATCCTGGCAGTCATGGTGCTCCCTGCATTGATGGTCTTCTGGGTCCGCCGCAGCGTTCCGGAGTCCCCGCTCTATCTGGTCCGCAAGGGCCAGCGGGATGAGGCGGCGAAGGTCATTGACGACCTGGTGGCCCGCACCGGGGTACCTGCACAGTCCTACACCCTTCCGGAACCGGAGGCCGCCCCTCGGCTGTCCCCCGGTTCCTGGCTTGAGCAGCTCGTGAAGATCTGGCGTTTCAGCCCACGGATCACCCTGGTTTCGTGGTCGCTGTTCCTGACCATCCTGCTGGTCTACTACCTGGCCCTGACGTGGATGCCGTCGATCCTGGCGGACACGGGCATGGTGCAGTCCACCGCGTTCTTCATGACGTCGGTGATGGCCCTGATGGGCCTGATCGGCGTGGTCATTGCCGCACTGTTGGTGGAGCGGGTCGGCCGCAAGTGGTTGCTGGGCATCACCGGTCCGTTGTCAGCCCTCATCCTGGTCATGGTCGCGGTAACACTCAATGCACCGGCGTTGGCGCTGCTCTGGTTGCTGGTTTTTGGTGTCGTCGTACAGATCGCCATCCCGGTGCTGTACGCCTACGTTTCCGAGCTTTACCCGACCGAGCTGCGCGGGTCGGGCTTCGGCTGGGCATCTTCGTTCAGCCGCCTGGGCGCCGGATTCGGACCGCTGGTCTTCGCCTCCTTGTGGCCGGTGGTTGGACTGGGCAATTTGTTCATGGCGGCAGGGGCCATGGTCCTGGGCGCTGTCATCCTGATGGCATTCTTCGCCCCCGAGACCAAGGGCCGGGCCCTGCAGTAGATTCTGAACCCCTGCCCTGTGGCCCCTGGGCCTGCCCAGAGCGCCCGGTATGCTGCCGGAGCCATCGGTTAGTCTGGATTCATAGGTCAACCCCTGAATTTCCGTGAAGTCTGCGGCATCACCGCCAAGATGAGGCCGCAGGACGTCGGAGCCCGCAGTCTCAATTGAGTTCCGCGCCTCCGGCCAATGCACCACACCGCTTTTTCCGAGCAAAGATTCATCAAGGGCCAAAGCCCGGCGAAAGGCATCCATGCATGATGACATTCCGTTGACCCTTGGACGAGTCAAGCGAGTCCTCGAGGAGCGCATCCGCCCGGCCATCCACCCCGTTTCGATCCCGCTTGTCATTGACTGGCATGAGCTTCCGGGCGAGCCCATCGCACCGGCGGACGCCTTGGGCCTGGAGTACACCGATTACCAGGTCGGCACTCCCTGGGGCGCAGCATGGGGAACCACCTGGTTCCGCCTGCGCGGAACGGTTCCCTCCTCCTGGGCGGGCAAGCGCGTCGAGGCCCTGGTCGACCTTGGCTTCGACCAGACCCTGACGGGCTTCCAGTGCGAGGGGCTGGTCTACCGCGGGAACGGCACCACCGTGAAAGCGATCAATCCGCGCAACCAGTGGATCCCCGTCGCGGATCCCGCCGCGGGCGAAGAGTCCGTCGAGTACTTCCTCGAAGCCGCAGCCAACCCGGTGCTGCTTGGCCACCACCCGTTCCAGCCCACCGCCGAAGGCGATATCCGGACCTCGTCCTCGCGCAAGATCTACGCCACCCGTCGCATGGACCTGGCGATCTTCGAGCCGGAGGTCCACGAGCTTGCCCTGGACCTTGAGGTGCTGCTCGAGCTCCAGGCCGAATTGCCCCAGGGTCCGCGCCGGATGCGCATCCTGCAGGCCATGGACAACGCGCTGGATGGGCTCGACCTGCAGCACATCACCGAAACCGCGCCGGATGCCCGCACCGAACTGGTGGAAGTGCTTTCCAGGCGCGCCGATGAGAGCACCCACCGCATCTCGGCGGTGGGCCACTCCCACATCGATTCGGCCTGGTTGTGGCCGCTGCGCGAGACCATCCGCAAGGTCGCCCGCACCTGCTCCTCCATGGTGGAAATGCTCGGCATTGACGAGGATTTTCTCTACGGCATGTCCAGCGCGCAGCAGTACGCCTGGATCAAGGAACACCGCCCGGAGGTCTACGACAAGGTCAAGCAGGCAGTGGCCTCCGGCCGCTTCCTGCCCCTGGGCGGCATGTGGGTCGAGTCCGACACCGTCATGCCTTCCGGCGAGTCCCTGGTGCGCCAGTTCCACTACGGCCAGAAGTTCTTCCGCGAGGAATTCGGAGTGAGATCCGCCGGCGTCTGGCTGCCCGATTCCTTTGGCTACTCCCCCGCGCTGCCGCAGCTGATGCGCCGTGCCGGCTTCGGGTGGTTCTTCACCCAGAAGATCTCCTGGAACCAGCAGAACACCTTTCCGCACCACAGCTTCCTCTGGGAAGGTATCGATGGCTCGCGCGTGTTCAGCCACTTCCCGCCAATGGACACCTACAACTCGCAGCTTTCGGGCGAAGAGGTGGCCCGTGCCGCCCGCCAGTTCCGCGAGTCCCGCCACGCCACCGGATCGATTGCCGCGGTGGGCTGGGGAGACGGCGGCGGCGGCACCACCCGCGAGATGACCGGCAAGGCACGCCGCCTGGCCGACCTCGAGGGAAGCCCCACCGTGAGGTGGGAGCACCCCGATGCATTCTTCGCCCGCGCCAAGGCCGAGCTGGAGAACCCTCCGGTGTGGGTGGGGGAGCTCTACCTGGAGCTGCACCGTGCAACGTTGACCTCCCAACACCGGACCAAGCAGGGCAACCGCCGTACCGAACAGCTGCTGGTGGAGGCCGAGCTGTGGTCGGCAACCGCAGCCATATCCTCCGGCTTCGCATACCCGTATGCCGAAATCGACGCATTGTGGAAGCAGGTTCTGCTCCAGCAGTTCCACGACATCCTGCCGGGCACCTCCATCGCCTGGGTCCACCGCGAGGTCGTGGCCGAGTACGCCAGGGTGACCCAGGGCGCCGAAGCCATCATTGCCGCGGCACAGGCAGCGCTGGTGGGCACCGGCGACACCACGATCACCCTCAATGCGGCTCCGTTCACCCGCTCGGGCGTGCGCACCGGCGCCGGGGCGGCGGTTGCCGATCTGGCGCCCGTCACCGACACCGTGACGGCCACCGAGTCCCCGGAGGGCTTCGTGCTCTCCAACGAGCTGGTCACCGTCGCGATTTCGCGCGAGGGCCTGATCACCTCCGCCATTGACCACCTCAGCGGCCGCGAGACCATCTCGGTGGGCACCGCGGCCAACCTGTTGCAGATGCACCAGGACTTGCCGAACAAGTGGGACGCCTGGGACGTGGACAAGTACTACCGCAACCAGGTCACCGACCTGCGCGGACTGGATGCGATCACGCTGGCCACCGATGCCGACGGCACCGCCCGCGTGATCATCGAGCGCAGTTTCTCTGCCTCGACCCTGCGCCAGGACCTCACCCTGGCACCGGGTTCGCGCGTGCTGCAGATCGAGCAGACCACCGACTGGCACGAGACCGAGAAGTTCCTGAAGGTCGCCTTCCCCTTCGATATCCGGGCCGAGCAAGTCATCGCGGAAACCCAGTTCGGTTTTCACAAGCGGCCCACCCACGTGAACACCAGCTGGGAGGCGGCGAAGTTCGAAACCTCCATGCACCGCTTCGTGCTGGCCGAGGAGCCGGGCTTCGGTGCCGCGCTTGTCAACGATTCCATCTACGGTTTCGATGTCACCCGCGATTCCACCGAGGCAGGGGTGACGACCAATGTGCGGCTCTCGCTGCTGCGTGCCCCGCGCTTCCCCGATCCGGAGACCGACCAGGGCCTCCAGAGCCACCGCTACGGCTTGGTCATCGGTGCGGACATCGCAACGGCGACCGAGGCGGGGGCCCTGATGAACAGCGCCGAGCGCACGCTCACCGGGGCGCACGGCTTCGAGCCCTTGGTCTCCGTCGAGGGCACGGGCATCCTGCTCTCCAGCGTGAAGCTGGCCGGGGACCGCTCGGGCGACCTGGTCGTGCGCGTCTATGAATCCCTTGGCCGCCGCGCCGCCGGCACCGTGAACGTGCACCGGCCGGTGGAGTGGGCCTCGGTGATCACCCTGCTGGAGGATCCGATCGAAGGTCCCGGAGGGATGGCCGAACACACCGACGGCTCGGTCGCCATCGCACTGACGGCCTTCGAGGTGCGCACCTTGCGCTTCAGCCTCATTCGCTAGCCTTGGAATCTTCGTTTTTGCGCAGGTCCCACAGGGCGATGGCCAGTGGGGTCAGGGTCGAAGCCCAGGGAATCGGCGCAGTGCCGCCTCGATGGAATCATCTGTGACCGTGGCGAAGTAAGCGGTGTCCAGCTCTTCCCAGAGCGCTTCGTCGGCGTTGCTGAGATCCTCGAATCCCATGGGCCTGAATCGCGCATATTCCCTGTCTGCTCGTTCGATGAGTTCGGCATGAGTATCAAGACCGAACAATCGGAAAGCCGCCACAGCGTCATCCAGCAGCGTGTCTTCGTCTCCCAACCTGATGTTTTCCACGGCCCCACCGACCAATCCACCGTTTTCTGCCAGCCCGTGAAAACCGAGAATGGCCCCTAATGGCCTCATCAGGTGGACGTTGTCGGACTGTTCGTCGTCGAAATAGGCAGCAATTGCGCGATCGCCCAGTGCTTCCAGCAGGTCATCCTCCATACCTGTTGGCCCCTCTCATCCATTCGCCAATATCCAGCCCAAAGCATACAGCGAACCACCCACAGCGGACGGAGCGGGCCCCCCAGCCGGGATAGTCGATGCCGGCCGCCTTCCACGGCCAGCATCTGTCCGGCCGGCCCGCTGCCCACGATCACCACATCCGCCATGTAGTTCCCCTCTGGTGGTGCCTTGCCAGGGGGGCACTCTCGAGCAGGGTGTGGCACAAAGTCGGGTTCGAAGGACAGGCATTTTTCGGTCAGTGCGTGGTTCCAGTCGGCGCGCTCGGCGAAGTCCTTGAAGTTCACCACGAAGGTCACGATGCCGGCGGTGGCCGAGCGTTCCACGAGGCAATCCGGTAGAGGGCCAAGGAACGGGAATGGCAGCCGGCGAGGCTACCCTCCGTTGTCAGGGTAGTTGTTCTCGACGAGAATACCGCACTCCCCTGTGCTTGGATGCCTCCGCCGGCGGACCTGAATGATGAACTTCGCCTTCGAGGCAGGGAGTCGTGATGTCGAAAACCCGATGCCGCTCCATGCCGCAATTTGCACATTGGTCAGGCGCTCCAAGCCATGCAACGTTTTTCGTGGCCACTCCATCCGCACTGGAACCGTTAGGCAGCAATTTCATCGTTATTTCCAGACAGGCAAATGCGCCATCTATGTATCAATAGTTTTTACTAAGATACAATTGATACATGGATCTCTATACGACGATCATGGCTTCCGAGGAGCTTGGCATCACCCCCGCAGCCGTGCGCCGTCTGGTGAAAAACGGTCGGCTTCAGGCAACAAAAATGGCCGGCACGCTGCTTTTCGAGCCTGCATCCATTCACCGGCTCCAACGCTCTTCACGTGCTCCAGGACGTATATGGTCTTCAAAAACTGCATGGGCAGCGTTGGAAGTCCTGAACGGCGGCCAGACCAAACTCATCGACCAGCCCCGTCGTTCCAGGCTCACCCGGCAGTTGCGCTCGATGGAATCGGCCGACTTACACCGTTTGGCACGAAACCACAGCCTGGTGAGACGATTCAGCGCAGGCCCGCGGTTTCGTTCCGCTCTTGCGGGGTTCCTGGTGCCGACCGGTGTCAGCTCGATCGCCCAGGATACCGTTGCTGGCCGGTTCGGCTTGGTCGGTGTTCTGGATGAGGACCGCTTGGAAGGGTATTGGACCGGTTCCGTTGAGTCATTGCTTGATCAAATTCCCCTTGCCAGCGACGAATCGGGCGGCGTGATGGTCAGGTTCGTAGACGATCCTGAACTGATTTCGGGCACTGTGGGTTCCGACGCCGTCATCGCACTGGATTTGATGGACTCCGACGATGTTCGCGAACGCGGGGCAGGGCGGGATACATTGCAGCGGATAATCGATAATGCCTGAGCAACGTCCTCGCCAAAGCATACGTGTGCCCGGAGGCATCTGACCTTCGCCCTGGCCAAATGTCTTCGAACTGGCTGATGCTGTCCCAAGCCGGCATTGGTCGTTGGTCGGCGGCTTGATGGTCCAGTTGCACATGATTGCCGCTGGCAAGCTCCCAACCCGGTCAACAAGTGATGTGGATGCGATGATTCACGTTGAGCTCCCGGGCGACAGCTTCTCCGTGTTGGGAAATGGATTGAAGCGCCTCGGATATCGATTGGAGATCCCCATCGACCACAGGCAGGCTGCACATCGCTACAGGCGAGGCAACGACCAGGTCGACTTCCTGGTGGCGGACCATGTAGCGCCTTCAATCCTTCAACGGTTCAAGGCTCGGGGCGTCGTCCAGGCTCCCGGCGGCACAAACGCCCTGCGAAGAACCATTGAATTCGAATTGATCCATGCCCAAGGATCGTCCGTCGTCTCGGCCCCGGATATCGTTGGCGCGCTGATGCTCAAATCCGATGCTTACCGAGCAGACTCTCGAGATTCACAAAGACACTTGCAGGACGCAATTTCCTTGGCGGTCCTGCTATCCGATACCAACCGTGGTCCAGCGCTTTTTGGCAGGGGACCCTGGCGCATAAGGCGCCTGATCAAGGACCTCGGCTCGCAGCATCCCAACCGCCTCAGCGTAGGCAAAGACGAACTTGCCGACGCTGTGCATGCCCTTCGCGAGCTGCTTGACCACGTGTGATCCCGGTGGAGCCGGCATGCAGGCCGGCCCTCCCCAAACAGGAAGCCCGCCCGGAACCAGGCCGGGCAGGCCTCCTGTTTCGCAAGAGCGGGGGTTACTTCGCGGCCAGGTCCGCCAGCGTGGCGATGAGCAGGCGGCGCTCGATGACCTTGATGCGCTCGTGCAAGGTTTCCTCGGTGTCGTCGTCCGCAATGGCCACGGCTTCCTGGCGCAGGATCGGGCCGGTGTCCACGCCCGCGTCGGCGATGTGCACGGTGCAGCCGGTGACCTTGACCCCGTAGGCCAGCGCGTCGCGGACGCCGTGGGCGCCGGGGAAGGAAGGCAACAGGGCCGGGTGGGTGTTGATGTAGGTGCCGTCGAAGGCGTTGATGAATTCCTCGCCCACGATGCGCATGAAGCCGGAGGACACCACGTAGTCGGGTTCGTAGGACAGGCATTTTTCGGTCAGTGCGTGGTTCCAGTCGGAGCGCTCGGCGAAGTCCTTGAAGTTCACCACGAAGGTCTCGATGCCGGCAGCGGCCGAGCGTTCGACCCCGTAGGTGCCGTGCTTGTCGGCGCCGACCGCCGCGATGTCCACATTTTCCAGCGACCCGTCGGCGACGGCGTCGATGACTGACTGGAGGTTGGACCCGGTGCCGGAGACAAGAACTACGATGCGCATGGGTACAAGTTTAGTGGGGCGTCGCCAGTTCCTCTGACAGGTCAAGGGAGCTGGCAATGAGTTGCGCCGTGTAGGGGTGGGCGGGGTTGTTGTAGATCTGCTCGGTGTCCCCGGCTTCGACGATGCGCCCGTCCTTCATCACGATCACCCGCTCACAGAGATGGCGCACCACCGAGAGGTCGTGGGAGACCAGCAGCAGCGTCAGCGCGTACTCGTCGACCAGGTCCGCAACCAGGTTCAGCACCTGCGCGCGCACCGAGACATCCAGCGCCGAGACCGGCTCGTCCGCCACCAGGATCCGCGGGCGGTTCACCAGGGCGCGGGCGATGGAGAGGCGCTGGCGCTGCCCGCCGGAGAACTGGTGCGGGTAACGCTGCGCCGATTCGGCCTCCAGGCCAACCAGCCCGAGCATCCGGTGCACCTCGGCCAGCCGGCCGGCCGCGTCCAGTTTCCGCCCCGGCACCAACAGCGGTTCGGCGATGATGTCAGCCACCCGCATCCGCGGGTCCAGCGAGCCCAGCGGATCCTGGAAGACGATCTGCAGCGCACTGCGCAGGGAGGCCAGGTCCGCCTCGCGGGCACCTGCGACAGGGGTCCCGGCGACGGTGGCCTGCCCTGAAGTGGGTTGGTCAAGCCCCGCAAGGATGCGCAGCAGCGTGGACTTGCCCGAGCCGGACTCCCCCACGATGCCCACCCGTTCCCCGGCCGCCACGGTGAAGCTGACATCGGCCAGGGCATTGACCACGGGGCGCGGGCCGAAAGCGGTGGTGCGGGCACGATGGTAGGTGCGGCCCAGACCCGCCGCGGTGATCAGTGCGGGACCGGCCTTGGGGTCGGCGACGGCGGGGTGCGGGTCCGGAGCCGACGCCGGAGGTGCCTCGCGCAGCGCCGGCGGCACGTAGCTTGCCGCGGTGTCCACGGTGAACAGGCGTCCGCGCGCATCGGTGGCCGACAGGTCGCTGGCAGCCAGCAGGGCGCGGGTGTAGGGATGCTCGGGTGCGGAGAAAATCCGGTCAATCTCCCCGGATTCGACCAGGCGTCCCTTGTTGAGCACCAGCACCCGGGTGCATACGTTCGCCACCACGGCCAGGTCGTGGGTGATGAACAGCAGCCCGGTGCCGCGCTCGCGCACCTGGGCGGAGATGAGCTCGAGCACCTGGGACTGCACCGTGACATCCAACGCCGTGGTCGGCTCGTCGGCCAGCAGCAGCTGCGGGTCGTTGGCCAGGGCCATGGCGACCATGACGCGTTGGCGCTGCCCGCCGGAAAGCTGGTGCGGGTAGGCGCCGGCCGCCTGGGAAGGATCCGGGATCTTCACCGAGGCCAAGAGTTCGACGGCGCGCCGGCGGGCGGCGGCGCGGTTCGGCACCGTGCGGTGCTGGAGCATCACCTCGGCGACCTGCGCACCGACTTTCATCAGCGGGTTCAGCGCAGAAAGCGGCTCCTGGAAAACCATCGAGATCTCATCCCCGCGCAGCCCCTGCATCGACCTGTCGCCAGCGGTGAGCAGGTTGGGTGCGAACCCGTGCAGGTGCGCGGCACCGGAAACGGTGAGCTCGTCCGGCAGCAGGCCCAGCAGCGCCGTGGCCGTCAACGACTTGCCTGACCCGGACTCGCCGATCAGCCCGATGCGCTCGCCGGCGACCATGGAGAAGGACAGCGAGGAGACCAGTGCCCGGCTGCCGGCGGAAACGGACAGGTCGGTGACCTCCAGCAGGTTCCCGGTTCCCGGTTCAAGGTGCCCGCTCATGCCTTGCCCCGTCCCAGCTTGGGATCCAGGGCATCGCGCAGCCCGTCCCCGAGCAGGTTGAAGCCCATCACCGCCACCGCAATCGCCGCCCCCGGCCACAGCGCCATCAGCGGGAACGTGCCCCAGTATTGCTGGGACTCCTGCAGCATCCTGCCCCAGGAGGGAACCGGCGGGGGCGTGCCCAGGCCCAGGAAGGACAGCGCGGCCTCCGCCAGCACGGCCAGGGCGAAGGTCACCGAGCACTGGATCAGCAGCATCCCGGTGATGTTGGGCAGCACGTGGCGCCTGGCGATGCGCAGGGGGCGCTGCGCGGCGGCGCGGGCGGCCAGCACGTATTCGGCGTTCATCACCTGCAACGTCCCGGCGCGGGCCACCCGGGCGAAGCCGGGCACCGAGGCCAGGCCGATCGCCGCCATCGCCGAGACGGTGGAGGCCCCGTAGATCGCGGCGAACATGATGGCCAGCAGCAGGGCGGGGAAGGCCAGCAGGATGTCGGAGGCGCGCATGGTGATTTCCTCCACGGCCCCGCGCCGCATGCCTGCCCAGATGCCCAGCGGGGTGCCGATGAGCACCGCGATGCCCACCGAGACCACCCCGACCAGCAGCGTGATCCGTGCACCCACCAGGATGCGCGAGAGCAGGTCGCGGCCCAGGTTGTCGGTGCCCAGCCAGTGTTCGGCGCTTGGCCCCTGCAGCCGCACCGGCGGGTTGGCCTGCAGCGGGTCAAAGGGAGTGAAAACCAGCGAGAGCAGTGCGGTGGCGGCGATCAGCACCACGATCCCCCCGCCGATGAGCAGCGCGGGGACGGGACGGGGCCGCACTGGTCCCGGCTTCATGGTCTCGGGCGACACGGGTCCTGGCAGCATGGGTTCCGGCTCCGGGATTCTCATCGGACGGCTGCGCGGATGCGCGGGTCAAGGACGGTGTAGAGCACGTCCACCAGCAGGTTGACGACCAGAGTGATGGCCACCAGCACCATCACCACCGACTGGACCGTCAAAAGGTCGCGGTTGCCCACCGCGGAGAGCAGCATCGAGCCCAGGCCAGGGATCACGAAGACCCGCTCGATGACCACCGCCCCGATGATCAGCGCGGAGAACTGGACGCCGGTGACGGTGAGCACCGGGATCGCTGCATTGCGCAGCCCGTGCCGCCCCAGCGCGCGCAGCGGGGACAGGCCCTTGGCCCGCGCGGTGCGCAGGTAGTCCTCGTGCATCACCTCGAGCACAGCAGAGCGGACGTAGCGCACCAGGATCGCGGACTGCACCCCGGCAAGCGCCATGACCGGCAGCACCAGCCGGGAGAGGAACCCGGCGAAGTCGGTGCCAGGGGCAACCCACCCGTTGGCGGGAAGCCAGCCCAGGCGCAGTGCGAAGAAGGAGACCAGCACGATGCCCAGCAGGAAGCCGGGGATCGCGATGCCCAGCTGGCTGACCGCGGAGATCAGCGCGCCGGAAGGCTTGGAATGCCGCACCGCGGCAATGGTGCCGGCGGGGATCGCGATGGCCAGCGCGAGCGCCATGGCCGCGGCGACCAGGATCAGGGAGACCTGCACCTTGTCGGCCACCAGCGGGGAGATGTCGGCCCGGGTCACATAGGACACCCCGAAGTCCCCGCGCCAGAGCCCGGAGAACCAGTCCCAGTACTGCACGGGCAGCGGCCGGTCGGTCCCGAATTGGCGGGCCAGGGAGGCGACAATTTCCGGGGAGGCGTTTTGTCCGGCGGCGATCACCGCCGGGTCCCCGGGCAGCACGCGCATCAGGGCGAAGACCAGGATCGTGGCGGCCAGCAGCGACAGCAGGAAGCGGGCCAGGTTCCCCGCAATGCGCACCAGCATCCGTCGACCGCCCCCGCCTAGGACCAGGCGATGGTGGAGAGGTTCAGCGCCTCGGTGACCGAGTTGGCGCCCAGGCCGGTGATCCCCGCCTTGGCCACCGACACGTTCGGGAAGATGAACAGCGTGTCCACCGGGGCGTCGTCCACGATGGTGCGCACCACGTTCTTCATGCCCGCCACGTAGTTCGCCTCGTCGGCGGCATCCGCGGCGGCGGCCTCGTCCTTGATCTTCGAGTTGTCGTAGCCGATGTAGTAGTCGGGGTTGTTGAACATGGTCAGCACGTCGCGGGCCTCCACGGCCAGCACCACCGACATCTGGTAGTCGTGGCGGTTGAACACCGTATCCAGCCAGACGGCGGGGAATTCGGCGCTGCGGATCCGCGCGTCGATCCCCACGTCGCGCAGCTGGGACTGGACGATTTCCGAGACGGCAGTGGCGTAGGGACGGGTGGGCACCGTGAAATCGATCTTCAGGTTCTCGGCGCCGGCCTCCTTCAGCAGGGCACGGGCCTTGTCCGGGTCGAAGGGATAGCGGTCGTTGAGGTCCTCGTAATACGGGTCGGTGGGCGGCACCGGCCCGCCGACCAGGGTGCCCAGGCCGTTCCAGGCGGTGTCGCGCACCGACTTGCGGTCGATGGCGTAAAGCACCGCTTGGCGCACCCGCTTGTCGTCAAAGGGCTTGGCCTTGTTGTTCATCGACAGGATGATCTCGCCGTTGGAGGTGCCCTCGATGACCTGGTAGGCGGGATTGGCCTGGAAGGAGGACAGCAGCTCGGGGGCCTGCATGTTGTAGATGATGTCGACGTCGCCGGAGGACAGTGCGTTGGTGGTGGCAATCGCATCGGCGAAGTAGCGCAGGGTCACATGTCCGATGGCCGGGGCCGGACCCCGGTAGTCGGGGCGGGCCGACAGGGTGATCGATTCCCCGCGCGCCCAAGACTCGAGCTGGTAGGGGCCGGTGCCCACCGGGGTGTTTGCCAGGTCCTCGACTCCGGAGGGGTCGAACATGGCGCCCACCAGCGTAGTCATCGAATACAGCCAGGCTTGCGAGGGACGCGAAAGGTTCACCGTGACCGAGGTCGGGGAATTGACCACCACCGTGTCCACCACGTCCATCTTCGACTTCAGCCCGTTGAGCCAGGCGTCGGACTTGACGCGCTCAATGGAGAACTTCACGTCCGAGGCGTCGAAGGCGGCGCCGTTGGAGAACGTGGCACCCTCCACCAGGGTGAAGGTGTAAGACTTGTTGTCGTTTCCGGTTTCCCAGCCGGTGGCAAGTTGCGGGATGATGGCGCCGGTCTGGTCAACTCCCACCAGCCCCTCGTACACGTTGGACATCATGGCCTGCGGGATCGCCGCCCCGGCGGTGGTGGTGAAGTCCAGGTTCACCGGTTCGCCGGTCAGCGCAACCACCAGCCTGTCCGGATCAGCCGGCGCCCCGCCGGTGGATCCCGCGTTGCAGGCAGAGAGCAGGAGCATCGTGCCAAGCATGGCGGCGAGCATTGCGACGGTCTTTCTGCGTCGGCTCGATGGCGTTGCCTGCATCGTTGAATCAATCCTTTGGTACCTGGGCGTGGGCCTGCCGCGGTGCGGAAAAGCACCCGTGACTAACCATTATCGTACGCAAGTGCACCAGAGTGCGACCTAATCCATGTAACGAACCGGGGGTTCGGGTCTAGTGTGGGTGATATGGCCAGCAACACCCCACGGGATGCACCGGATGCCGCGCGCCCGCTGCGCGGCTGGGTCGCTGCCACCCTGGTCGCCATGGCGTGCACATTGGCGGGTTGGTACCTGCCGTTGCCGTTTAGGCTCGCGGGCCTGCCGTTCGCCGTGGCCGGATTCGTCTTGGGCCTGGTGACCAGCCTGAAGGCCTTTGGCAATCCCGCGGCGGGCGCGCTCAGGCTGGCGGTGCCGGTGGCGACGGTGGCCTGTGGGCTGATTGCCCTGCTGCTGGCCGGGCAACTGGTGTTCTTAGGGCCTTCCCTGCATTACCAGCAGTGCCGCACCGACGCGCTGACCCTGCGCTCCGAGGCCGCCTGCACCCAGGATTTCAGGAACGAGTTGGACCCGGCGAGATGAGGAGTTTCCCCATGAACGAGCAACCCACCCCCGACACCAAGGACTGGACCGTCGTGCTGAGCGAGGTGTGCGACGAATGCGGGATCGATGTGCGGGCACTGAACCCCGGGCAGGTCGCGGCGCTGTTGCGCGACTCAGTCCCGCGTTTCACAGCCGCCCTGGCTGCACCGGATGCGCCGGTGCGCAAGGATCCGGGCGTGTGGAGCACGCACGAGTATTGCGCACACGTGGGCGAGATGCTCCAGGTGATGAACGGCCGGTTGGCCATGATGATGGAAACCGACTCCCCGACGTTTCCGGACTGGGACCAGGACGCGGCGGCGGTGCGCGGTGCCTACGCGCAGATCCCAGCGGCCGAGGTGGCCCGGGGACTGGAGGAAGCCGCGTCCCTCTTTGCCGCCGCGCTGGAATCGCTGTCCGACGCGCAGCTGACGCGAATGGGGACCCGGTCCAATGGGGCGGTGTTCACCACTGCCACGTTGGCCCAATATGCCTGGCACGACACGGCCCACCATCTGCACCACGACCTGGGCGTCGCGCGGCCGCTCTAGCCGTCGAGCACCGGATCGTGCTCGAGCAGCGGGGACACCAGGTACCCGACGGCGGTGCCCAGGGCTACCTGGGCGGCCAGCAGCACGGCCGTGAGCAGGATGTCCGGCCCCATCTCGGTGAAGCGCCCGATGCCCAGCGACCCGCCGGCCAGCCAGGAGCCGACCAGGGACAGGGCGCCGGAAAAGGTGCCGACGAACAGGCCCAGCGCGACGGTGGACAGGCCCAGGGATAACCAGCGGGAACGGATCCGCAGCGACACCCAGTCGTCCAGGTGGTTCTCCCCCACCCGCAGGAAATACCAGCCCGCCATGAACCCGGCGAACACCGGAAGCGCCATGAATGCCCAGGCGTAGTCAAGGTCCCCGGAGGGGAGTGCGGCCAGCACCGGCACTGCGGGCAGCGGGCCCACGGTGGTTTCCAGCGTGGACAGCGTGCTGCCCACGCCCAAGGTGATCCCGCCGCCGGTGATCCACGCCAGGGTCCACAGCGCAAGGTTGGGCATGATCCCCAACTGGCCCAGCGTCAGCACGGCCGAGCCAATGGGGCCGGGCCGCAACTGTTGGTAGACGTTCGAGACATCCACCCAGTGCACCGCCAGGTTGATGGCCAGCAGCAGGGAGGCCAGGGCAAAGGCGAGCAGGTAGGCCAGGGTTCCGCCGCAGAGCACCGCCCACACGTAGGATCCCGCCCAGCGCGAATGCTGGGAGGCCTTGGAGATCCAGGCCGCGGCGTCGAAGCCGATCAACCGGCCCCAGGAACCCGCCTCGCGTCGGGCGCCGATGATGACCCCGGCCCCGGCCGGGACCAGCGGAATGAGCGTGGCCGCCAAGAGCGAGACGGTGGCCTCCTCGTTGTTTACCAGGAAACCGGTGAACAGGCCGCAGAGCAGGTAGACGCCCAGCGCCCCGATGATGCCCTGCCACAACGAGTCGGTGTAGGAAGCCCGGGCAATGCGGCGCCCGGCCCGCCAGCACAGGAAGAACGGGATGAGCGTGAGACCCAGCGGGATGAAGTCCAGCACGCCGGATCCCTGGGTGGGGTCGGCACCGGTGCCCACCTGCAAAAGGTGCAGCGGGACGGCATGGATCAGCAACCAGATCTGTCCGCCCATCTGCAGCACCGACTCGATGTCGCGCTTGGCAAAGCCGCCACTGAACCACACGGCGAACCACGGGATGACCACCAAGAAGGCCGAAAACAGGGCGGCCTGCATGAACTCGAAGGCTCCCTGCAGGAATAGCGGCATGGGCCAGCCGGTGCTCAGCCGCTGGCGCGCCGCGTTCAATGCCGCCGCGGCGGGCGGCTGCTTTTTCTTCTCACTCATCGTTTCCAATCGTGCCACCGATGTGCCGCCGCTGCCCTGATTGACGCGATTGGGCGGCCCTGGGCTACAGGGCGCGCAGACCGCTGACCAAGGCGGTGATGGCTCCAAAGAAGGCGAAACACAACACGAAGAAACGCGCATGCCTGTCCGAGACCACGCGCTGGACCTGCTCGCCGATGAGCACGCCCGCCCAGATGAACACGGCGACCCCGATCCAGGCCCACAGCGGCAGCGGGGGAAGCTGGTCGGGCGTGGTGATGAACTTCATGCCGATCGTGACCAGTCCTGTCACCACGAAGAAGGGCTGGAGGGTGGCGGCGAAGGGACGTTGCGGCCAGCGGGCCAGCACCGCGTAGGCACTCACCGCAGGTCCCCCGACCCCTGCCAGCGAGTTGGTGAGTCCGGAGAGGAACCCGGCGCTGCCCTTGGGGACCTGGCCGGAAACCGTGACGTTGGCACGCACCAGGATCAGGGAGAGCAACAGTGCCGCCAACACCACGGCGCCGACCACGATCGAGAGCGGGGCCGCGGGCAGCCCTCCGGCGAGCAAGGCACCGGCCACCGAGCCGAAGACGCTGAAGGAGCACAGCCAGCGGAACATCGACCAGTCGATGTCCTTCCATACCCGCGGCATGATGAGCGCCGAGGAGAGCACCCCGCAGATGTTCACCAGGAACACCCCCTGGTGCGCGCCCAGGGCAATAACCAGGAACGGGGAAACAAGCATCGCGAAACCGAGCCCCGCCACGCGCTGCGCGATGGCACCGACGACAACCATGCCAAGCACGAGAAAAATAAGGGAAAGGTCCATTCAAGCGAGCCTATCGCCTATTCGGCCGAGGTCATTCCGAGGTCGACAGGCGGCAGTGTGCCGGGCGATCCCGCGCGGGCACCGCCGACTGCCGCCGGCAGCGCGACGGAGACACAAAAGCGCGGCTTCCGGAGGAAGGAATCCTCCGGAAGCCGCGTGCTGCCCGTGGGGTCGGAACTCAGTAGCTGGCGGGAGCCCCGGCCTGGCGTTCGGCGCCGGAGACGAACTTGGCTGCCAGCGCCTCGCTGCCGCGGGCCAACAGTGCCACGTCGGCACCGACACCCACGTAGTGCGCGCCGAGTCCGATGTAGCGCTTGGCGGGCGCTTCGGCGAAGGCGTTGACGCCGACGTACTTGCCGGCCGCCTTGCCGGCGGCAATGGCCATTTCCACCGCCGCGACGACGTCGGGGTGGTCCTGCTGCCCGATCACGCCCATGGAGGCTGCCAGGTCGGAAGGGCCAATGAAGATGCCGTCCACGCCGTCGGTGGCGACGATCTCCTCGACGTTGGCCACCGCCTCCGCCGATTCGATCTGCACCATCAGCGTCAGGGACTCACTCGCCCGTGTCAGGTAGTCGGGGATGCGGTTCCAGCGGGCCGAACGCGCCAGCGCCGAACCGACGCCGCGCACGCCCGTCGGCGGGTAGTGGCAGGCGGCCACTGCGGCACGGGCGTCGTCGGCGTTGTTGACCATCGGGATGATCAGCGACTGCACGCCCAGGTCCAGGTACTGCTTGATGAGAACGGTGTCGTTGACCGGCGGGCGGACCACCGGCACGACAGGGTAGCCGCGCACCGCCTGAAGCTGTCCCAGGATGGACTCAAGGCCATTGGGCGAGTGCTCGGCATCGATGAAGATCCAGTCGAATCCGGCACCGGCGCAGATCTCGGCGACCAGCGGGGAGCCGGAGCACACCCAGATGCCTGCCAGCGCGTGGTCGGCCTGGCGCAGTGCGTCCTTGAGGGACGGGTCGGGTTCTACGAGAAATGGCATGTCACGGTTCCCATTCGTCCGTAGTCGGCAAAGACGGTGTCGCCCTTGTCCACCCACATGGGGCGGGTGAAGGAACCGGCCAGGATGATCTCCCCCGCGTTGAGCTTGTCGCCGTGGGCGGCGATCTTGTTCGCCAGCCAATAGACGCCGGCGGCCGGGTGGTTCAGTACTCCCGCGGCGACACCGGTTTCCTCGACGACCTGGTTCTTGAACAGGATGCCCGAGACCCAGCGCAGGTCGATGTCCGAGGGCTTCATCGGGTTTCCGCCGATGACCATGGCGCCCATGGCCGCGTTGTCGGAGATGGTGTCGACAATGGTGCGGCCCTCCATCTCAATGCGTGAATCCAGGATTTCCAGCGCGGGGATGACGTATTCGGTCGCGTTGAGCACGTCGAAGATGTTGGCAATGGGCCCCTCAACGTCCTTGTTGAGTTTGAAGGCCAGTTCCATTTCGACGCGCGGGTGGGTGTACTTGTCCCACTCGATGGTGCACCCCGAGTCGAGCACCATGTCATCGAAGATGATGCCGTAGTCCGGCTCGGTGATGCCCGTGGCCATTTGCATGGCGCGGGAGGTCAGTCCGATCTTGCGGCCCGCAAGGATGCGCCCGTTGGCCTCGGAGCGCTGGCGCCAGAGGTTCTGCACCTTGTAGGAGTCCTCCACCGTCATTTCGGGGAAGCGGGCGGTCAGGCGCTTGACCGGCACGCGGTCGTGACCCGCTTGTACGAGTTCATCGGCTATCTGGGTGATGGTCTCATCATTGAGCATGCTGGCCTGGGCCCCTTCTGAAGTTCTGGATGCACGTCCCGTGGTCACCCGACCACATCTTGTGGTCACAGGCTCACACCTTGAACATGGTAGCCAATACGTCACCGGGGTCACATTCAGGCGTCCTTTGTGTCCGTGCCACCCTGAAGTGCCCAAGGCTTTCCTGCGACTGGCGGGCCGAGGCCGAACCGCCCATGCCGTACGCTACTCGATGCCGGGGGCCGGCGGGACCGGGATCGAGGACGTTGGCTTGATGATCCGTGGCAGGACCACCAACAGGAAAACCACCGCAAGCATGACGAGCCCGCCAATGAGGGCACCCAATGCCCAGCCATACAGGACCTGGACCACGAACCACACGCACCCGGCCACCAGGACCCCCACGCCGATGACCACCAACTTCGAAATGACGTGGCCCATGTGCACGGTGGTGATCTTGACGCGTTGGCCGAAGAGGTGCCGGTGCACGGCAACCGGCGTAACCAGCAGGACGATCAGCAGCGCGGAGAACACCAGCAGGACCAAATAGAATCTCCTGTCCGCCTGCTCCAGCGACGTGAACCCCGCTTGGAAGGGCAAGACCACCAGGAATGCGGCAAGGATCTGCGCACCGGTCTGCATGACGCGCAGCTCCTGCATGAGCTCGTTCCAGTTCCGGTCCAGCCGCTCCTCGACACTCTCATTGCGCTCATTGCGCCCGTCCATTGCGCTCCCTCCCGGCAACCACCCACAGACCGAGGCTTGGGGGGTGAACCCAAGGAATTCGGGTCGGATCCTGCTGACATCCTGCTTCACTAGCCAACCTACCGAAGAACAAGCGACTTGGGCAGAAGAAATGAAAAACGGCAGGGTCTTTCGTTCCCGAAGGAGTCTAAGCTGTCTAAATGAGTGTCCACCCCTTCGACCTTCTGACCGTCGACCAATTGCGCCGGACCGGATCGCTGAAGTGGTCCGAATACCGCGGATCGCTTGGCGCCTGGGTGGCCGAAATGGATTTCGGAACGGCCCCGGGCGTCATCGCGGCGGCACAGGAAACGTTGGTCAACGGCCTGATCGGCTACGCACCGACCCAATTGGTCCACGACATGCAGCAAGCCACGGCCGGATGGCTGGAGAACAGGTTCGAGTGGAAGATCGACCCCGACCAGGTGCGGCCCATGAGCTCCGTGATGACGGCGCTTGACGCCGCCATCATGCATTTTTCCCCGGGGCACCGTCCAGACGCTCCCCTGGTCCTTTTGACCCCCGCGTACATGCCCTTCATCTCCACCGCGGAGCGTTTTGGGCGGGATTCCATCGAAGTGGCCATGGTTCCCACGCAAAGCGGATGGGAAATCGACTGGAACGCCCTGAAGCAGGCATTGGCAGGCGGCGCCCTGCTGGTCCTGGTGAATCCGCACAACCCGATTGGCAAGGTCTATTCGCGCGAGGAACTGCTCGCGATTTCCGAGCTGGTCGAAGCCTCCGGATCGAGGGTCTTCGTGGACGAGGTCCATTCGCCACTTGTTTTTGACGGCGCCTCCCACATTCCCTATGCCACAGTTTCGCCCGCGGCCGCGGCGCACTCCGTCACGTCGGTTGCGGCCACGAAGGCCTTCAACCTGCCGGGACTCAAGTGCGCCCAGCTGGTCCTGACCAACGACGCCGACCGAATCGCTTGGGAGCGGGTGGGCGGGGTTGCCGAACACGGCGCAGCCAATGTGGGGCTGGCGGCGACAACGGCTGCCTACCGCACCGGGACGGGCTGGCTCGACGGGGTCATCAGCTACCTTGACGACTCGCGAATGCTGCTCTTGGACATCATCAAGGAACACCTGCCCCAGGTCCGCTACATTCCCCCGCAGGGGACCTACCTCGCGTGGCTGGATGTTTCCCGGCTCGCCTTGGACCCGGGACCCGCCCAGTTCTTCCTCAAGGAAGCCCAGGTCGCTTTGATCAACGGCACTGCCTGCGGCAGCGGCGGCAAGGGCTTCGTACGGCTGAACTTTGCCACCCCGCGACCGGTGCTGGGCGGAATGATCCACCGCATGGGGGCCGCGGTCGACGGGTGCGACAACAAGGACGTCACCGACCCGGAGTTTGCCCAGTAGCCTTGGGCGGCTCCGACTAGCCCTTCTGGATGTTGGCCAGCAACTGCTCGAACGGCAGCGACGTCAGGTTGTCGCGCGGGTTTGCGGTTTCGCTCACGCGCGGCGCGATGGAGCGGGTGTCGCCCAGGTCCTGGGTCTTTGCTGCGGTCCCGTGTGGTCCGGCAATGGCCTGTGCCAGTTCGGCCCCGGCGCGGCGCTCGCGTTCGGCCAGCGCACCGTGGCCCTGGTCCGCTCCCCAGTCCTCGGGTGAGGCAAAGATGGACGTGGGCATGATCCGCGCCCGCAGGTAAGCGAAGATCGGACGCATTGCGTAGTCGACCACCAGGTTGTGCCGTGCACTTCCGCCCGTGGCGGCCAGGACCATGGGCTTGTCATCGAGCGAGGTGGGATCCAGGACATCGATGAACGACTTGAAGAGCCCGGAGACCGATGCGGTGAAGACCGGCGAGACAGCGATCAGTCCGGCCGCGTTGCGTACCGCTTCGATGGCCTCAGCCAGGCGCGGCGGTGCGTAGCCGGTAAGCAGGTTGTTGGTGATGTCAGCGGCGTAGTCGCGCAACTCAAGCACCGTCAGGTCGGCTTGGATGCCCACCGCCGCAAGTTCCTTGACGGCGGATTCGCCGAGCTGGCGTCCCAGCAGGCCGGAGGTCGACGGCGTGCCCAGTCCGCCGGAGATGACTACGATGTTTTGGCTCATGATGTGTGTGGCTCCCTCTCGTGAAATACATGTCTTTGCATGTAAAACCACGAGGGTCGTGAATTCATTCCCGGCCGGCCTCTTCTTTTTTTGGAACGCTTTCGTCGGCCGCCGCCGTCGGCATGCAGATACCGCCAAGGCAACGTCCGCGGATGGCCGCAACCAGACAGTAGGCGGCAGTCGCGCCTGCACCGAATGCAGCGACGGGCGCGTCGGACCAGAGCGAAATACCCATGGCTGCAAGCACCACGGCCACGGTCATCCAGACCACGCGATACCGCATGCAGCCTCCCTGGTTCATCCTGATGGCAATGGCCGAAATGCCGGGTTCACCATGACCTCAACGGTACCGCGGGAACAAGCGCCATGCAGAAGACGACGGAAACACCTTGGCCAGAACGCATTGCCGAACCAACGAATATGGCCTCCACCGCCGGACACACGAAGGCCACCGTCTGCCCTGGGGGCGGCGAGACGATGGCCCTCGTGATTTCACCCGTTTTGCGTTAGGCAGCCGGGTGTTTGTGCTCGGTATCGCCTAATCCGAAGGCTTCGGGGCCGCGAACCATGCGGAAGGCTCCAAGAAGCGCGACCAAGACACCAATAATGAAACCAATCCACAGCGGACTGATCACGGTACCCAGGGTGATGCCGCCGGCGACGATGAATACCAAGAAGAGCAGGGCCGTGAGTCCGCCGCCAATCAACAATCCGTTGGCGTGGTGCGTCCTGGGCACCCTCAGCCTTGACTTGGGTTCCTCGCGTGGTGCCGGAATGTGTGCATCCTGTGTCATGACATTTCACTCCTGTCATTTTCTCTGGAACAGGCCACCATGTTGTTGCGAAGTGTGCACCGTCCAAGCCGTTTGCCGGCTTGTCGAGGTACATGTTCTTGGCTTCGTCGCCTGTGGCTAGCCTGCGTCGTAGCGTTCCCTGTCCTCCGGCGTCATCGGGCTCTGCGCGTCGTTGCCCGAGCCGTCGGGCAGTTCGTCCGCGGATCGTTTCGCGGCGCCCTTGGTCGTGGATGATCCGATGACTTTTCCGTCGGATTCTTGTACCGGCGTGGCGTTGGTTTCCTGGTTCATCGTGTGCTCCTCAGTCCTTGAAACTGGAACATGGATGTTTCTCTTGGAGTATGCGGTAGCCGGGCGGACCACCGGTCAATGTCGGCACGATACCCCAACGGAAGTTTGGGGTTCATCGACAAAGTCGTGAACGTCGGCGGTTTCCAATAATCGCGATCCGAAGGCGAAGGTGTCATGCGCCGTGAACAGAGCCGTCTGGCCAATGCCAGATATCACCTAGGCGTTTTCGCCGCCGGCACCGATTTCCTTGCCGTATCCATGCGTTCTCCCGCATCCTCTTGCCCATCGGTTCTGGTGGTTTCAGCAAACCGACTTACCTTGAGAATACGCCGGGTATCTATGGATTTCCAGCATTTCAGGTGGTATTGGGAGCCGACCCGATCCGGGCAGAAATTGGACGGTCCTGCACTGCAGAGCAGGAGACCGCAGGGCTATTCAACCGAGAACTGGACCCGCTGCCAGCCGCTGGCGCCGTCGGGGACCGGGTCGGCTTTCTCGCTGGTTTGCATTTCCCCTTGCCCGTCGAAAGCCCTGACGCTGACCGTGTGGTTTCCCGATGAACCCCCGTCCCATTCGTAGCGCCATTGCCGCCAGGTGTCCACGGAAGCCTCGGCGCCCAATTCCGTGTCCATCCAGTCGCCATCATCGATCTGAACTTGTACCTTCGAGATTCCCTTGGTCTGCGCCCAGGCGGTTCCTCCCATGACAACCGTTCCCGCCGGAACGCTTGCGAAGGACCGCGGCACATCCACCCGGGAGGAGAGCTTGATGGGACCGTGATCCGACCAGCCTCGCGTGGTCCAGTATGCGACCTTGTCTTCGAAGCGTGTGACTTCCAGGTCAACAACCCATTTCGTGGCGGAAACGTAGCCGTAGAGACCGGGCACCACCATGCGGACCGGGAATCCGTGCTCCAGCGGCAAGGGCTCGCCGTTCATGCCGATGGCCAGCAGGGCCATGCGGTCGTCGGTGAGAACCTCGAGCGGCGTGGAGGCACTGAAACCGTCAATCGATGTCGAGAGGACCATGTCCGCGCCGTCCTTGGGCACCGCACGCTCCAGGAGCAGGCGCAACGGATACCCCAGCCACTTGGCGTTGCCTACCAGCTGGCCGCCAACCGGGTTCGATACACAAGTCAGCGTCAGATAGCTTTCCACGAGGTCCTCGGCCAGAAGTTCCTCGAAGCTCATGGTGAATTCCTTTTCCACCATGCCGTGGACCCGCAGCGACCATTCAGTCGGGTTGATGCGCGGCACCGTAAGAGCGGTGTCGATCCGATAGAAGTCCTTGTTCGGCGTGATGAACTTCGGCATGCCCGACAATTCGACCTGTGCGCTTGCCGGTGGCGCCTGTGCCAGCACCTTGGCCGCGGGGAGCCCGAGGGCCGAACGGGCGGAATCGGCTACGTTGCGTGCGGTGGCCAGGGATTTTCCGACGCCCGTGGCGATTGCCGCGCCAACCAGGGAAAGTGCAGTGCCCAGCAGGAAGTTCCTGCGCGAGGCCCCGGGTGCCGGCACCTCTTCGGGTGTCGAAGGCCGGGCCTTCCCGGCGAGCGCCGAGAGCCAGCGCAGGGCGGCCAGGCCCGCGACGGCACCCAGGATGATGGGGGTCAGGTCCACGAGTCCGGTGGCCGGCCTGGAAAGCACGGCTCCGCCGATTGCCACGGCGAGGACCACGATGCAACCGGCCGCCAGGGCAAAGCTGCGCCTGGCGATCATTCCGTCCAATACCGCGGCGATGGCGGCAATCACCCCCATGGAGATGAAGAGTGCCAGTTTGTCATTGGTGCCGAACGTGGCAATGGCGAAATCCTTGAGCCATGGCGGCGTCAGGTCGATGAACACCGATCCCATCGCCACCAGGGGCGCCGATGATGTGGCGAAGAAGGCCGACACAAATTGAGCCACGGAAAAAAGCACGGCAGCCGACGCGAAGCCCGCGAGCCCGAAGGTGCCCAGGTCCCGCAGCCTCGTTGCTGTTAACTTGTTCATGAGTTCACCCACCCGTACGTTGTGATGCTTCCTCCCCGCGACTGCGGGGAACAACTAACCACTACGTATTCGGAACGGTACCACCGGCGGATTGGAAGACGGCGGCGTATTCTTTCAGGCGCCTAGAGTTCCTGGACGAGGATCGGTTCGGTCGTTGGCGCCGGGGATCCGGAAGCCGGTTCCACGGTGATGCCGAAGTGTGTCACGCCCTCCATCGCCCCGGAAACCATGACCATGCCATCGGCCTTGGTGCCGTCGACCATTCCGGCAGGTATCGCACCGGTGCCGGAGATGAGCCACAGTTCGTACCCCTTGTCGCTGGGCAGGGCAGGCAATCCGGCGGTGGTCACCGCCATCTTGCCCTCGGATGCCGAGTAGGCCAAGGTAACCGTGGCACCGTCGTCCAGTTGCTGGCTCTTGGACTGGACATCGGCGGCGGTCAGGATGCGGGTCAGCTCGTTTTGCTGCGTGCTGAGGGCAGCCAGCTGTTCCTCCAGCTTTCGCTGCTCCGCATTTTGGTTGACCACCACGCCGCTGAGCACGCCGGATGCCACCAGCAGCACTCCGGCCGCCAAAGCGAACATCCGTTGGTTGGTCTTGGCAGCCGCGGGCGGGCGCTGCGGGGCCGGCTCCTGCGACCGCTCCGATGCGCGGTCCTTCCCTGCTGCCTCTGCGGCGGGGCCCGAAGCCTCCGGGGCTTCGTGGCCAGGAATTTCCCGCTCGGCGTCGACCGGCGGCAACTGCGGGGTGTTCCGGATGGCGGACATGACATTGGCCTTGAGCCTGGCCGGAGGTGCGACGGGTTCGGCCGACTGGCCAAGAAGCGCCGCCGTTTCCTGCAGTGCATCCAATTCGGCACGGACCTCCGGGGAGGATTCTGCATGACGGATCAGTTCGTCGCGTTCGTCGTCGCCCAGTGCGTTCAGGGCGAAGCTGCCGGTCAGCTCGTTCTTGTGCTTGTCCATTACGCCACTCCCATCAGGTCTCGAAGTTTGTTCATTCCGTCGCGTATTCGTGTTTTCGCGGTTCCCACCGGGATCCTGAGCAATTCGGCCACCTCGATGTGCGTGTAGCCCCCGAAATAGGCCAGTTGAATGGCATCGCGCTGCGTCTCGCTGAGCCGTTCCAGGGCCTGGATGACGCGTCGGCTTTCATCATGCTGGATGGCCGTTTCCTCAACGTCATCGTAGCTCGCCTGGAATTCCTTGATGCCTTGGCGCAGGTCGCGGTCCTTGCTCGCCTGGCTGGCCCGGACCCGGTCGACGGCCCGGCGGTGTGCCAGGGTCAACAGCCAGGTGATCGCCTTTCCGCGGGCCGAGTCGTAGCGTGAGGCCTGTTGCCATGCTTCGACGAATACCTCTTGCGTGACTTCCTCGCTTTGAGCCTGGTCCTTCAGGATGCGTCGGACCAGACCGAAGACCTGGGGCGAGAGACGGTCGTAGAGTTCTTCAAAAGCGCTCTCATTGCCTGCCGCAATCCGGAGCATCAGTTCTTCGGTGGTCGGGGCCGAGGTCTGTTCCGTGCCACCGGGTAGATGTGAACTCATGCGATAAAGCGTCTCATGCATTCCAAACCCGTCCTTCATCCTTTCTGGTGCGGCGGCCGAAAAATATTTATCCGCCCTGCCGGAACCACCGGTCGACGCCTATCGACCGCAGGGGGTCGGTGCGTGATGGAAAGGACCATCAGACACCAACCCCCTGGTGGGTTGCCTTGCTGTGCAGCGGCTACTTCTTGGCCGGGGGCATCAGCACGGTGTCGACGAGATAGACGGTTGCGTTGGCGGTCTGGACGCCGCCGCAAACCACCGTGGCGCCGTTGACCATGAGCTCGTCACCGCTGCCGGTGACCTCCAGGTCCTCGCCCTGGACCGTTGTGTGGCTGCCGGGGATGTCGCTCGGTGCGATCTGGCCGGGGATCACGTGGTAGGTCAGGATGCTGCTCAGGGTGTCTGCGTCCGCGACCGCTGCATTGAGGTCCTTTTCCGGGATGGCTGCAAAGGCCTCGTCAACCGGGGCGAAGACCGTGAACTCGGCACCGTTGAGGGTGTCAACCAAATCGACCTTCGGGTTGAGCTTGCCTGACACCGCTGCGGTGAGGGTCTTGAGCAGCGGGTTGTTTGATGCGGCCACTGCGACCGGATCCTTGGCCATGCCGGCAACCGAGCCTTCTCCGCTGGGCACTGCCTCGGCGTATGCCGCGCAACCCGAGCCAACGAGGTTTGCTGCCGGGTCCATGGCCGCTTCGCTGGCCATTGCCGAGCTGCTCGGCGCCGCCGACGAACTGGACGGGGCGGCCGAAGATGCAGGTGCGGCGGTTTCGCCTCCGGTGCCCGCCGAGCAAGCGGTCAGGCCAACGGTGGCAACTGCAATCAGTCCGAGTGCTGAGGCAAACTTGCTGTTCATGCGCTTCATGTCATGCTCCTTGCTTGGCGTCGACCCCTGGCCTCCGCGCCTTCCCGACCACTGTTGGTGCGGGCTGTCATGGAGCATTCGGTGCCGTACGGCAAACGGATTGGAATCATGTCAAAAAAGTTTTCGGGCCTCCGCCACTACCCCCCCCCCAGAGCGGGCTCCCGTCAACACCTGGACATGGAAGAAGCGGAGAAGATGTCTGTTCTTCTCCGCTTCCGGTAAAACTATCTCCAATCATCAAGTTGCTCAGTGTTTCTTGATGTGGGTTACCTGCTCGGTCTCTGTCGCAGGTGCGTTCTTCGAGCGCTTCTCCGCGCGTCGCGCCTTGATCGACTTGCCGGCAGGCTTCTTGTGTTCATGTCTATGTGGTGATTTGTCTGGCATCAATTACCTCTCACCCTGGGGCGGGATCACTTACGACCGCGACTGGTCTCCCCACACATAGACGATACTCCTGAGCGCGCAGGGATGCCAGCACTTTTTGGGGGTCCCGCTTTCCTTGGCTTTCCCCGGGCGTCACCCCTGCCGCGACGTGCCCCTTTACCGCAACGGCATCGGGCCATAGGCTCGGTTTCATGCCGGTGATGATGAGAACCATCCAAACAGCAGTTCCGCCAACCATCCTGTACCAAGACAAGGCACGGGACGTTTTTGCCGCGCAACCCGGGCTGACCCGCCTGGGCCAACGACTGATCAACACGTCGTTTGACTCGGCCCAGATTTCGACCCGCCATACTGCGGTCACCGAATTCACCACCGAGACGGTGGCCGAGAACCCCCTCTTCTTCGACGCGGAGTCGGGGCTGCTGCTGCGACCCAGCACCAAGGAACGCAACGAGGTCTTTGCCGCCACGGCCCCCGGACTCTACATCGAATCGGCACAAAAGGCCCTGGATGCCTGCCCGGATCTTGCACCCGGCGACATCACCCACGTCATCACGGTCTCCTGCACCGGCTTCTACAACCCCGGGCCCGACTACCAATTGGTCAGGGCACTGGGCCTGAGCCCGGCAACCCAGCGATACCACCTGGGATTCATGGGATGCTACGCCGCCTTCCCGGCCCTGCGCGCCGCCAAGAGCTTTTGCGAGGCCGACCCCAACGCAGTGGTCCTGGTGGTCTGCGCAGAGCTGTGTTCCATCCACGTGCGCAGCTCGAACGACCCCGACACCATCATGGGCTCCGCGCTCTTTGCCGACGGTGCCGCGGCCGCCATCGTCACCGCCCGCCAGCACTCCGGGTCCGGCCTGCAGCTGGACCACTTTGAGACGGTGCTGACCCCGGTGGGCGAGGAGGCCATGGCCTGGAACATCGGGGACGAGGGCTTTGAAATGGTCTTGGGAACCTACGTCCCGCACATCATCGACGACCACATCGTTGGCGCCTTGGAACCGCTGCTGGCCCGGGACCCGACGCTGGGCGACGCCTATGCCGACATCCCTCACTGGGGCATCCACCCCGGCGGACGGGCCATCCTTGACCGCGTGCAGAAACGCCTGCAGTTGGGCGACGACCAATTGGTGCCGGCCCGACGGATCCTCAACGACTACGGGAACATGTCCAGTTCCACGGTGCTGTTCGTGCTCAAGGACATCATGGACGAGAACATTTCCCGGGCATCGTCATCCGGCGAGCGCGTGTGCTCCATGGCCTTTGGCCCCGGCCTCACCGTCGAGACGTCCCTGATGACCATGGTTTCCGGGAGGGAGGGCTAGGCGCCCCGGACATGCAACGCGACATTGCCGCACTGGAGGAAATGGACAGGCCCGATGCCGATCCGCTGATGCTGGAGCGGACCTACGCGCAGTTCCCGCTGGTGAACCGATGCGTGTCCGGGTGGCGGAGCGTGTACCTGGGGCTGGTTCGACCGGCGCTTCCGCGCAACCGCACCGCCACGGTCCTGGACATCGGCTGCGGCGGCGGAGACATTGCGCTGGCACTCCTGCGCTGGGCACGGGCCGACGGACTGAGCCTCAAGGTGACGGGCATCGACCCGGACCCGCGCGCCCACGATTTTGCCTCCCGGGCGGCTGCCGCTGCCGGCTTTGGCCCCGCGGAGCTCGAATTCCGGCGGGCGGCAAGCGCGGAGCTGGTGGCCGAGGGACAGGTGTTCGACGTGGTCATCTCCAACCACGTCCTGCACCACCTGGATCCGCCGGCGCTGTCAGGCGTCCTGGCCGACAGCCAGGTGCTCGCCCGCTCGCTGGCGATCCACAGCGACATCCGGCGCCGGCGCAGCGCCCTGCTGCTTTTCGGGCTGGCCGCCTTGCCCCTGGCCGGCACCTCGTTCATCCGGCGCGATGGCCTCACCTCCATCCGGCGCAGTTTCACCCGCGACGAGCTCGCCCGGGTGCTGCCGCGCGGATGGCACGCGCACGCCGCGGGGCTGTACCGGAACCTGGCCATCTGGCACGGGGAACCACCGGCCGGCCGATGATCGACGTCCTGATAGTCGGGGCCGGCCCCAGCGGGATGGCGCTGGCGATCCTGCTGCGCCAGGGCGGACACAGCGTGCGCGTGCTCGAGTCCCGGACCGGGGTCGGGGAACACTCCCGGGCCATCGGGATCCATCCGCCGGGACTCGCGGTCCTGGATGGGCTCGGGGTGGGACCGGCTGCCGTGGAGGCCGGCGTGCGGATCACCCGCGGGGTCGGCATCTCCCGCGGACGGACAGTGGCGGAACTGGGGTTCGGCTCCATCCCGGCCGGTCACCGGTTCGTGCTGTCGCTGCCGCAAAACCGGACGGTCGGGCTGTTGCGCGACCGTCTGCGGGAGCTGGATTCCTCGGCGCTGCTGGCCGGGCACGAATTCACCTCGTTCACCGCGCACCCGGGGTTCCATAGCGTCGAGGCCGCGACCGCTGGCGGACCCGCGCGGTTCGAATGCCGGTTCCTCGTCGGTGCCGACGGCACGCGGTCGGCCGTGCGGCGGGCGGCGCTGGTCCCGTTCCGCGGCAGGGACCTGCCCGATCGCTACCTCATGGGCGACTACCCGGACGGCACCGACTTCGGCCCGGTGGCGGCGCTGTTCCTGCACGAGCACGGGATCACCGAGTCGTTCCCCCTCCCGGGGAACCGGAGGCGCTGGGTATCCCGGCTCCGGGATGAGCGGTCCCCGTCGCTGCCCGAACTCATCGCGCGGCGGACCGGGCACCGGGTGGAGGCCGGCGAAAACTCCATGCTCAGCGAATTCGGGACCGCGAATTTCGCGGTGGGATCCATGAACCACGGGAACCTGGTCCTGATCGGGGATGCTGCCCACGAGGTCAGCCCCATCGGGGGCCAGGGCATGACGCTGGGGTTGCGCGATGCCGCCGCCTTGGCCCCCATCCTGGGGGCGGCGCTGGGCGGGGAGCAGCCCCGGGACCGGCTCGAGGAGCAACTCGCGGGCTTTTCCCGCCGGCGTCTGGCCGCTGCCCGGCAGGCCGGGCGGCAGGCGCAGGTGAACATGGCGCTGGGGCGCCCGCTGTGGGGCCCCGCCGTGGGGACACGCGATGCGCTGGCCCATGTGCTCTTCGGGTCGGAGCGGTTTTCGACCGCCGTTGCCGCCACGTTCACCATGACCGGCAAGGGCGGTTGAAAACGCGCGGGGCGTGGGGGGAAGAACGATTCTTCCCCCACGCCCCGCGGTTGGTTGGTGCCTCCGAGGTTATCCGTTGAAGGCAAACCGTGTCTGCAGGCGTTCGGCGGTGCGGTCCGGGTTCAGCAGCAGGACGCAGATGACACCCACGACGACCAAGTAGATCCCGATCATGGAGAATGACGAGTTCATGCCCTGGGCCAGCAACGAGGCCATTTCCGCGCTGTCGCGCACGCCCTTGGGACCGGGAATGTATCCGGCGCGGTCCATGAGCGATCCGACCATGGCCGGGGCAATGACGCCGCCGACCGAGGCCAGCCCGGTCAGCGTGGCCATGATGGCGGCACGCTGCTTGGAGGCGACACAGAACGCGATGGCGGTGGGGGCCAGCGGGTAGATCATCGCCAATCCGGCGCCAAGGGTCAGCGCCGTCACCGCTGCGTAGCCGTGCAGGTGCGGCAGCACGGTGAAGCAGATGCCCGAGACCAGCAGCGAAGCGCCGAACAGGGCGCCCATGGCCCAGCGCACCGTGACGCCGCGGCGCATCAGGTACCGCGAGGTGTATCCCAGCACCAGCAGCGCCAGGGCGCCGATGACCCACGGGAAGGTCGAGACCAGGCCGATCATCTCGGGCGAGAGGGCGACGACCGAGCCGAGGTATTTCGGCGACCAGGTGGTCAGGAAGCCCTGCGCCCAGAAACAACCCGCACCGGCCAGGACGGCAGCAATGAACATTCTCGAGCCCAGCACCCGGCGGATGGGGACGAGCTTGAGCAGATCGGCACGTTCGGTGATGCTTGCGCCCGGCTTTCCGGCGGCCGGCTGCTCCCGGGGCACCGCGGCTTCCGGGACCTTCGCCGGTTCCGCCTCGGTGGCGGCCTTCTTCGCGGTGATGTGGCTGTAGGGTCCGTCCCGCCCTACGAGGAACCAGACGACGCTCCAGAGCAGGCCCACTATGCCCAGGAACCCGAAGGCCCAACGCCAGCCGAGTGCCGGGTGCGCGATGATGCCGGCCAGGATGGGGGCCGCGATGATGGGTCCGAGCGTGGAGCCAATGGCAATGATGCTGGAGGGGAAGCCGCGCTCCTTGGCCGGGAACCAGCCGTGGACGTGTTGCAGGGAAATGGGGGTTGCCGGGCCCTCGGCCCCGCCGAGCAGGATGCGGGTGACCAGGAGGACCGCGGCGCCGCCCCCGAACAGCATCGGGAACTGCAGCACGGCCCAGCTGATGCCCATGGTCAGCAGGATCCAGCGGGTGGAGACCTTGCCGGCCAGGAAGCCCACGGCCACCGCGGCGATGGCGAAGAGGAAGAAGAATGCGCTGCCGATGAGTCCAAACTGGCCCGCAGTGAGGCCCAGTTCCTTGATGGCCGAGTCGGCGACAAGGCCGAGAACGGCCTTGTCCGCGAAGTTGATGATTTGGAAGACGACCAGCAAGGAGGTGACAATCCATGCCCGGCGATTCATTTTCCCGTATTTGACGGCCGCACGAAGGGTGTGCGGCTGGACGTGTTCCGAGGTGCTCATGCGCCTGCTCCGATGATTTCAAGTCCTGCGGTTTCAAGGTTAGTGGTTGCCCGGTCCCCGGGGAAGAAGACATCATTGTCCTCGGCAATGTGCACGGTGCCGGCGAAGTCCCGGCGGACCGCCTCGCCCATGGCCACCAGGTCGGCGGTGCCCGGGGTGTTGGGCACGATGTGGTGGAGCACCAGGGCCTTGACTCCGGCCGCGGCGGCGACCTTGCCGACCTCGGCAAAGGGAGTGTGCGATTCGCGCAGGTGGACCTCGATCCCCTCGCGGGTGGGCCCGTCGGGGAAAGTCGCCAGGATGGAGGGCAGGTCGATGACCTCGTGCAGCAGCAGGTCGGCGCCCCGGGCGAGCCTGATGCAGTTTTCCGAGTAGGCGGTGTCCCCCGAGATCACGACCGAGCCGTGGCGCGAGTCGATGCGGAACCCGAAGGCCGGGAAGCACAGCCGGTGGTCGACCAGGATGGCGGAAACGACCACGAGCTCGTCGCGGTAGATCTCGAACGGCTCCATCACCGGGTGCCTGTTGGCCACCGGGTCGGCACCCGCGGCCGTGGGGATCTCGATGTCGTGCCCGCGCACCCATTCGTGCGGCTCTCCGCGGCCCTCGTCGGCCATGCGGATGGCGATGTCCGAAGCGAACACAGTGTCGAGCAATGCGTCAACGATCTGCGTGGTTGAGGTCATTTCGCGATTGCCCACGCGGGCGTCGATGTCCCGCGCATGTTCTTCATCGAGGGCCGGGATGCGGGCTGGCTTTCCAGGGCCAAAGACCTCGATGGGTGCCGCGAAGGACTCCCCGGGCACCTGCCAGCCGGTGACCAGGAAGGAACCCAGGTCGTAGATGTGGTCGGAGTGGTGGTGTGTGAGGAAGATGCCGCGCAACTGGCCCCATTCGCAATGCGAGCGGTAGTTGCGGATGCTGCCCATGCCGCAGTCGAAGACGTAGGTGGCATCGTCGACCCGGACCGCGGTGCTGGTGCCGGCCCGGGAACTTGAGACGATCGGTCCACCTCCCGTCCCCAAGGTGTGCACACTCATGCCGCTGAAATTTTTTGTACTCACGCTGGCGCCTCGCTTCGTTTGGAAGGGCTGTCGGTTCATGGCCCGGTCTGTGGTTGGTTCAAGTACGCCGCGGCAATTTGACCTTGCAGCAGCGCACGCCCCCAAGCGTGATCCACATCATATGCACTAGAACTGGCGATCGCAATACCTATTGCATATGGTCGTGGTTTTCTGCCATGCTGGGTCAACCAAGGAAACATGCGACAAGGAGCTGCAATGGAAATCCAACAGGGCCAGGAAATCGTTCTCGGAGATCTACCCAAGGGCATCACCCTCGCCAGCGAGGCCATGGGCAACAAGACCTGGAACGTACTGGGACACACTTATCTATCCAAGGTGGAAAGCTCTTCGTCCTTCGCCTGGCTGTCCCTTGACCCGGCCGGCACCGGCGTTCCCCCGCACGTGCACCCCACGCAGGACGAGCACATCTACATCATGGAGGGCGTGTACACGCTCTATCTCGACGGCGAGTGGACCACCGCGGGCCCGGGCGACACCGTGCGCATGCCCATGGGGCTGCCGCATGCCTATTACAACAAGCACGAAACCCCGGGCAAGTCCCTCTTCTGGGTCAGCCCGGCGGGCCAGCTCTCCACCCTCTTCGACGAGCTGCACAATCTCACCGATCCCGAGGAAGTCGTCCGTCTCTCGGCCCTGCGCGACGTCAATTTCCTGCCGCCGGGAGCCGTTCCGGGCGCCTAGGCGTCCGCTAGAGTCGAGGGCAGTGCGGAACCCGCACTGCCCTCCCATCGTTTGCGCCAAGGAGTACATGACATGACCAGCACGCCCCCGCTATCCGGGATCCTGTCCTACGGCCCCGACGAGGCCCAGCACCTCGTGCTTTCACGGCCCGAGCCTGGAACCCGGCCGCGCGGCATCGCGGTTCTCATCCACGGGGGTTATTGGCGTTCACACCTCTTCGCCTCTTTGATGGACCCACTGGCCGCATCGCTGCGGGCCGAAGGCTGGATCACGGCCAACGTGGAATACCGCCGCGGCGCCACCGGCCGGTGGCCGGCCCCGCTGGAGGACACCACGGAGGCGCTGGAACGCATCGCCGCGTTCCAGCAGGCCGAGGGCATCGGCGGGCCTTTGCTCACGGTCGGCCATTCGGTGGGCGGGCAGCTGGCGCTGCTCACGGCCCGACTCGCGGATGGAGTTGTGGCCCTGGCACCGGTCACCGATGCGGAGCGGACCTACTTGGAGAACCTGGGAGACAACGCGGCGGCCGAATACTTCGGGGCCACCCCGGACCAGGCCCCCGAAATCTACCGCTCCGCCTCGCCGGTGCACCAGCCGCTCGGCACCACGCCAACGGTGATCCTTCATGGGGCAAATGACGACCGCGTGCCGATCGTGCATTCGAACGCGTTCATGGCCGCCGCGGGGTCACAGGGTTCCCCGGTGGAGCTACGCGAATTCAGGACCCTGGGCCACCTCGAAGCCATTGACCCGCTGGCCGTTCACTGGGCCGGGGCACTGTCCTGGATGGCCGAGGCATCGGGCCCCACGCCCCGAGCGGCCAAGAGCGAGTAGGCGTAGGACTTCGCGATGGGGGCAAGCAGCGCATCGATGGCCCAGAATGTGTGTTTGGCAGCGGGGGCCTTCCAACCCTCGGGAAGGAATTCCAAGGGCAGGTTGGGGTCCCGGTAGGGGAAGCGCCGCCACAGCGTCAGCAAGGGCACGTAGAAGGCAAATGCCTCCCTGGCCAACTCGGCGGCGGGATCGCCGCCGCTGCCGGCTTCGAGCCGCGCAGACCATTCCTCCTTCGCCGCTCCGTAAAGCCCAAGGAAATCCCGGTACTGCTCGTCCAGCTCCTGCAGGTCCCACCACTGGGGCACCTTCGCCTTGATGTCCTGCTGGCTCAGGTAGTCTGCGCTGAAGTATTCGACGTATCGGTCAAGTCCCCGGTCCTTCAGCCGCCGCATTGCCTGCGGCAGGACGTTGCTTGGTGCGATGGCAACGCCCGCGCCCACCGCCCCGAAGCCTAGGCTGTTCAGTTCGGTCCGCAGCTCATAGCGGCGGTTGCGTTCTGCTTCCGGCACGGAAAAGATGACCAACGACCAGGGGTCGTTGGGGTGCGAGCGTTCCGGGGCGTAAATCCGCTGGTCGCCCTCGTCGAAGGCATCGAGAACGTCCGCTGAGAGGCGGTAGCTGGCCGTGTTGCCGTCCCGGTGGCTCACGAGCACGCCGTTGCGCTTGAGCCTGGATACCGTCGAGCGCACAGCGGGCGGCTCGATACCCAGCGCGCCGAGCATGTCGACCAACACGGCCACCGGGAAGACGCCCCCCGTCGATCGGCCATAGAGCCCATAGAGGGTGACGATCAGCTGCTGGTGCTGCAGCTTCGACTGCCGTGTTTCCATGCCGGTGCGGATCCGCTTCTCGTAAAGTACCTCGTTGCCATACCCATCCTAGACACACTGCGGGACAGCGCCCGGTCACGCGGGGACGGCCAAGGGATTTCACCGTCCCGACAGGCAGCTTTCGGGACGATCACCGGTTCCCTATCCACACGGGCAGGTATTTTAGGTAGCTTTGGGGAAGCGGGTATTCGCACGCGAAACCAGCCCAGCGCCGAATCGAGGAGGAGACCATGCAGGCACCACGCCCCACGCCTCCATCCGCGCGGTTCATTCCCGCGGTCCAGACGGTCACCGAGCGCTCAGGGGTCACCGTCGAGGTCCGGCACCACAACCAGATCCTTTTTTGGGCAGTGGTTCGAACCACCGCGTTCCAGGTTGTCGGGCAACGGTGCGGAGTCCTGTCCGTCCAAGAATCAGGGCAGCGGCTCGGCGTCCTGGTCACCCATCTCGACAAGGCCATTCGCGCGGTGCGCTGCAATGCGTCAGAACCCGTGTATTGCGACAACGCGTTGCTGAACGGACATATTCGACTCCCCGAGGCATTGGCACAGCTGGGGTTCATGGTTTCGGAGCAGTTCCGTCCACTGGCCGGCGCGAAGGCGGCCACGGCACTGCTCCAGGAACGCATCGAGGACTACTACTCGGAGCTGACGATCACCACCGACGCCTCGCGCAGTTGGCACAGCCCGTTGATGGGCCATGGCTGGATCCTGGATTACGGCCGCGGTACAGCACCCATGATCAATGCCTTCGCCGCCACCGGCAAGGACATCCTTCAGGGCGAACTCAATTCCATCTACTACGCCCTGCTGGATGCCAGCAGGTACCGTGACGACCTGTTCGCCGGATCGGTTCGCTTTCGCATCCGTTCGGATTCGCTCATGGCCATTGACCTGCTCCACAATCCCCAAAGCCACGCCCGCACGAAGTCCGCGGAGGCGAGGACGATCGTGCACAAAATCCATGAGCTGCTCACGCGTTCCAAGGTCAGCTATGACTGGGTCAAGGCGCATTCGGGCGATCCCATGAACGAACTTGCCGACAGATTGGCCCTGGTGGCCAGGCGATGTTCCGCGGCGAACATTTCCTCCGTTGAGCGGCAACGCCTGCTGTTGCAGATCGCCGACGAAGGGGTCGACATTGGCAAGGTGATGCCCTTGCGCACCGGGAGGTTCTTCCAGGTCCAATAGGCGGGCGTCGCCCGCTTGTTTAGCGCCAGCGCAGGCGGGTGTCGGAATCGCTGCTCTTGCAGGTGTAGCTCTTCCCGGTCTTCTTGCCAATGCCCTTGGTGTCTTTGTCGGCCTGCGCACAGTAGGCACCGGGTGATACGTGCTTGGGCTTGGGCGCCGTGGTCGAGGGCTTCTTCGCTGGTGCCGCGTTGGTCCCAGGCGCTACGGTTGGCACCTTGGCAAGCGGCTTGAGCGGGGTCACTGAGGCGGCCTTTTGCTTCGGGCACGTGGAGAGCACGCGCTCCATGGCGTTCTTTTCGGACGCGGTCACAGACAGCGTGTACTTCTTCTTGACGCTGATCTGCGTTGCCACGTACCGACAGCGGAAAGACTTGTTGGCCGGCAACCACTCGGCGGCATTGGCATCGCCCTTGGAACGATTGGCCGATGCTTGCGAGGCCATGAGGTTCAACGGATCGTTGGCGAGACCCTGGCGTTGGTCCTGGGACAGCTGCATACCGCCTGACACCCATGCGTTCTTCAACGCCACCACGTGGTCGATGTCAACGGACCCGCTGTTCACCTTCCACTTAATGGTGGTCCCGGTGTACACGTCAGCCAACGTGCCGGAGGCGAGTTGGCATTTCTTCGCGTCCTTGAACTTTACAGACGACAAGTCGCGCTTGAGCGTGTCCTGGCGCTCGTCGCATTTGTTCCCGTTGAAGTCCTTCCAGCCATTGCCGAACTTCTGGTTCCGGTCGTAGCCGGTTGCCGGCGCCTTGCCCTTGACCGGCAAGGTGTTCAGCACCGACACCGCGGGTAGGCCATCAAGTTTGGCACCGGGGGTGACTCCCGCTCCGGCCACGGACGACGAAGTGCTGCCGGTCCCCAGGGTGGTGACATCAGTGGCTTGATCATTGCCAACAAGGGTGCCGAAATTCGCCACCAAGGCACCGGTCAGGATCAGGATGGAGACGATAATGCTTATCAGGTGCTTCAAAACGCTCTTTCAGGATGAATCAACAACGCACAACGCCGAAGGTACATATAAACACGCGTGGCCCACAGTTTGCCTGCCGGCCACGCGTGTGGATCAACAACCGAAAATGGGCCTAGCGCTTCGAGGCGCGGTATCCGGCCTTGCGTGCGTCGGAAGTGGTCTTGAAGCATTGCTCGGGAACCGTGATGCGATAGAACTGGCCGCCGGGAACGTGGTACTTCCATTCCTTGTTGCTGCCGGTCTGGTTGCCCTTGACGGGGTAGCCTGCGGGGCAGTTCTTGCCCTTTGCCGCGGCCCAAGCCTTCTTCACCTTGGCCTTCTTGACGACCAGGGTTTGCGTCTTGGACGCCGAGAGCTTCTTTTTGCCGATCTTGTAGTTCACCTTGGTCGTGACCTTGTAGGTCCCGGCCTTCAGTGAAACCGACGTTTTGTTCTTGGCAACGGTCTTCTTGCCTTGCTTGACGGTCAACACCTTTGAGGTGACCTTGACGCCCCTGGCCGCCTTGACCGACGGTTTGATGGTGGCCTTGGCGGAACCCTTAACCGTTTTGTTGGCGATCTTGTTGATCGTGATCGCCGGAGCTTTTTTGGCGGCCACCACATTGATCGCTTGGGTCGGCGCTACGGGCGCGGCTGCTGCCACGGCCGCCCCGGAAAAAACGATCGAAACAGCGGCCGCCAAAGCGGTGAGTGTGCGAGTAAATGACTTCATGTCTCCCCCAATATCCGGATGGCACCCCTGGCCATCCACATTCAACTCCCTATCAAACCACAGACCAAGGCCCAAACCGCGGCGAAAGGTGGTTCCACCTCCGTGCTCTTTCCAGCTGAGCACCGGATCCACGGCGACCCCCTTGGAACCGCATGCGCCGGAGCACGGCCGCGGAGAGGCGGGGTCAACCATTTCCATCGCCGCCGGCAACTCGCGTGTTTCGCCAGGTCGTGCGCAATCGTGCAGAGCAAAAGCGCGCATCATTTCACTATCTTGCCGCACGTCGAGGAACTGATACACTTCCTTCCATGGCCTGCCCACACGCACAGACGCCCGAGGGTGCACGCGAAATAGAAGACACCGTCCGTACCGACTTCAGCAACACCATGTCGTACGGAAGCTATTTGGACCTGGGGCGGCTGCTTTCGGCACAGCACCCCGTCAGTGTCCCTGAGCACCACGATGAGATGCTGTTCATCATCCAGCACCAGACCAGCGAGCTGTGGCTCAAGCTAATGCTGCACGAGCTGGTTGAGTCACGTCGCCTGATGGACAGCGACGAAATAGGCAAGTCGCTGAAATGCCTCGCCCGCGTCAAGCACATCCAGAAGACACTGACCGAACAATGGGCAGTTCTGGCCACACTCACCCCGCGTGAGTACGCCCAATTCCGCGGCTCGCTCGGCTCATCCTCCGGTTTCCAGTCGTACCAATACCGTGCCGTCGAGTTCATCCTGGGCAATAAGCACGAAGGCATGCTCAAGGTCTTTGAATCCGATCCCGATGCCCACCAGTTGCTATCCAAGCTCCTGCACGAACCAACCGTCTATGATTCCTTCCTCCGCGCCCTGGCCCGTTCGGGCTATGCCGTCCCCGAGGCGATCCTGGAACGCGATGTCTCCCAGCCGTGGGTCTTCCAAGAGGCACTGGTTCCCATCTACAAGGACATCTACGAATCCGACGACACCACCTGGAGCCTCTACCAGGCCTGCGAGGACCTCGTTGACCTGGAGGACAATTTCCAGGCCTGGCGCTTCCGCCACATGCGCGTCGTTCAACGCACCATCGGCTTCAAGAAGGGCACCGGTGGGTCCTCCGGCGTGGATTTCCTCAAGCGTGCACTGGACCTGACATTCTTCCCGGAGCTGTTTGCCGTCCGCACCGAGATCGGCAAATAGCGCCCGACCATGCTGACCGAGCTCGACGACCTGGATGCCCGCACGGGCAGCACCACCTCCCTGGTCCGCACCATCGTGGGCCTGTACCTGCGCGAGCTGGGCGGTTGGATTTCCTCGGCGCACATGATTGCACTGATGGACGCGCTGGGCACCACGCCCCAGGTGACGCGGACGGCCATCTCCCGCCTGAAGAAGAAGGGGATCCTCGACCAGCAGGCGCGCGGCGGCATCTCCGGACTCGAGCTCACCCCCACCGGTGAACGCATCCTCGCCCGGGGAGACAGGCGCATCTTCGAACCGCGCGCCATGGGTCCGGCGGATCCCTGGTGCCTGCTCTCGTACTCCATCCCGGAGGCCGAACGCGAGCGCCGCTACCAACTGCGCAAGTACCTGCAGGGCATCGGCGGCGGCCTGATGGCGCCGGGACTGTGGATCTTCCCGGACTACCTGCGCGCCGAGGTCTGGGAGATCCTGCGCGTCCTGGGCCTGGAGGACCACGCGACGGTCATCGTCTCCCATCTCCTGGAGTTCACCGGGACCGCCCAGGCGTCGGCTGTTGCATGGTGGGACCTGGATGCGCTTTCGGCGCTGCACCACGGCTTTCTTGACCAGAACAAGGCCGTGGCCGGCGCTGGACAGGCAAGCGCCGCCGAGAGCTTCGCCCTCTACGTGCGGGCCATTGATTCATGGCGGACCATTCCGTATTTGGATCCCGGGCTGCCGGAAAACTACCTCCCCGGGGACTGGCCAGGCCGCCAAAGCGCTGAAGTCTTCCTGTGCATCCAGGCCAGCCACTCCTCCGCGGCACGCTCCCACGTCGACGCGCTGACCGCCCTCGCGTAGGGGCGGGGGCACGGAGACGGAACGGCGGCATCCGGCCGACCAAAAAATTCCAAGGTCAGCACACCCACCTCTTGACTATCGGAAAACACCGGAGCATCGTTGTAATCAACCGAAAGGTTGATCAAGAAAAGAGTTGAATACGTGTCCTTCGACGAGCAAGATCTCAACAGGGCATTCCTGGCCCTTGCGGACCCGACGCGCCGGCAAATCATCGCCAGGCTGTCCACCGGTCCCGCCACCGTCAACGAACTCGCCGAACCGTTCAAGATGTCCATCCAAGGCATCTCGAAGCACATTCAAGTCCTCGAGCAGGCGCATCTGGTGACTCGCACGCGCGAGGCGCAACGGCGTCCGGTCCACTTGAATCCTGCACTGCTCACGGAGCTGACCGGCTGGATCGACAAATACCGGCTACTTGCCGACCAGAAATACAACCGCTTGGACGCCGTGCTCAAAGGCCAATCCGCACGCCACGGATAAATACACGAAAGTCCCATCATGACCAACCCACTGAACCTCAGCATCCCGGAAGGCACGCCCTTCATTGATTTCACCCGGGAATTTGACTTTCCCGTCGCGGCGGTCTTCGAGGCGCACCGCGACCCCGCCCTCATTGCCCAATGGCTCGGACCCTACGGGCTGAAAATGGAAATCGAGACCTACGACTTCCGCACCGGGGGATCCTACAAGTACACCCACTCCAACGAATCCGGGACCTACGGATTCACCGGGGTGTTCCACACCGTCCGCGAAAACGAGTTCGCCATCCAGACCTTCGAATACGACGGCCAACCCGACGTAGTCGCCATGGACTACATGCGTTTCGAAGCATTGGAGGGCGACCGCTGCCGACTTGTCGGACACTCCGTCTATCCCACCGTTGAGGCTCGCGACGGCATGGCCGCCTCAGGCATGGAAGGCGGCATCACGGAGGGGTACGAGCGACTGGACACCCTGCTGTCCACCAAGTAATGACGGGGCTCCGCGGCTTGGGGCGATTCCGTCCAATCCCCAAGCCGCGCAGCCGTCAATCGCAACCTTGTCCAGCCACTCCTTCGGGCACCGATCCGCGAGTGACGCACCGCGTGCGTGGCAACCAAGATGCCCACCGAGCAGAAGATACTGCATCGCGCCATGCAAAAACTAACTCCAATCATCCACCCTCACCCATGGTCAGTAAGCGAAACCACGCCATATTATTTCGGTTTTTTGATTTAAAACATAACCCTTACGAGCGGAATTCCATCGAACCCAAGGAACGCGATCGCTTCGGCTTGCAACCAACAAAATTGGATATCCGCATTGGACAATAATTCTTATACTTAAGAATTATTTTCAATACGAAACAACTTTTGCGCGTCTTCAAATAGAACACACGATTTGACTATTTAGCCGAGGCCTGTTGTCATGGATGTAGAGCCAGTCAACCCACATCGGGCCGAGCGCTGGTTCGTTCGGAACCGCAACGGCCATTATCAGTCGGTCTTTTTCTGTTATTGCGGTGCCTCTCCCCCGAGCGGGATCGAGGCCCCCGGGAGCTATTTGCCATGTGGCGCGTCAGGCGCCTGACCTCATATCCAGGGGAGAGTTCATACTTTCCCCGAGGATCGCATTTCCCGCTGTCGCCCTTCACCGGGACAGTACCGAATTACCGCGATTCGCGGGTATTGAATCGGTCCGATAAATGAGGAGAAAAGCATGAGTTTGCGAGTCGGAATCATTGGAGCAGGACCCAGCGGAATGGCACAGCTGCGGGCATTCGAAGCCGCGCGCGCAAAGGGTGCGGAAATGCCCGAAATCGTTTGCTTTGAAAAGCAGTCGGACTGGGGCGGCCAGTGGAACTACAGCTGGCACACAGGGATTGACGGATCCGGCGAAACGGCCCACTCCTCCATGTACCGCCACCTCTGGTCCAACGGCCCCAAGGAATGCCTGGAGTTCTCCGACTACACCTTTGATGAGCACTTTGGCCGACCGATTTCCTCCTTCCCTCCGCGGGCGGTCCTCTTTGACTACATTTCCGGCCGCGTCGAGAAATCCGACGTGCGCAAGTACATCCGGTTCAACACTGCCGTCCGCTGGGTGAACTATGACGAGGCCAGCAAGGAGTTCACGCTCTTCAGCCAAGACGTCAAGACCGGGGAATCGGAGACCTACATCTTCGACAAGCTGGTCGTCTCCACCGGCCACTTCTCCACCCCGAACATCCCGGACTTCGAAGGGATCAACACCTTCCCCGGCGAGGTCCTGCATGCCCACGATTTCCGCGGCGCCGAGCGATTTGGCGGCAAACGCCTGCTGTTGATCGGTTCCTCGTACTCCGCGGAAGACATCGGCATGCAGGCACACAAAATGGGCGCCGCCAGCGTCACCTTGAGTTACCGCAGCGGACCCATGGGGTTCGACTGGCCGTCAACCACCGTAGAGCGTCCACTGGTTACCCGCTTCGACGGGTCCACCGCCCATTTCGCCGATGGCACCACCGGCGAGTTCGATGCGGTGGTCATGTGCACCGGCTACCTGCACAAGTACCCGTTCCTGCCTTCGGACTTGGCAGTTGATTCGCCGAACGTCCTCTATCCGGGCAACCTCTATAAGGGCGTCGTATGGCAGCAGAACGTCAATCTGTTCTATCTGGGTGCCCAGGACCAGTACTACACCTTCAACATGTTCGACGCGCAGGCATGGTTTGCCCGCGATGTCATGACCGGCAAGATCGCACTGCCCTCCGCCGTGGACCGCGCCGCAGACATCAGCAACTGGCTCGAGGCGCAGGCGGCCCTGGCCGACCACGACGCCGAAGCCGATTTCCAGACCGAGTATGTCCGCGAACTGATCAAGGCGACCGATTACCCGGAATTCGACTTGGACGCGGTAAGCACCCTCTTCAAGGACTGGATGCGCCACAAGTCCGAAGACATTCTGGGCTACCGGGACAAGGCCCACCGCTCGGTGATCACCGGAACCATGGCCGAGGTCCACCACACCCGCTGGATCAACGCGATGGACGACTCGCTTGAGCGGTATCTCACTGGGCCGTCCCAGGACCTGGACACCAATGCCATGGAAGCGATTCAGGCAATGGACGTGCTCACCGAGCAGAAATAGGCTGCTCGCCCGGCACCGAGGCCCATGCCCCGTTTTCCCATCCCCTGATGGGCCGGCGGGGCATACCTCGTTAAGCGGCAATGGCCGGCAATCGCAATCGTTTTACGCTTCAACTTGCCTTCACGAGACGCCGGATGTCTAATACATAGTAGATCTATGTAAGGAGGCATCGTGCGCATCGATAAGGACCTGGTCGCCGCATCGGCGACCCCGCTCGTGCTGGGGATCCTGGAGGGGGACGAAATGCACGGCTACGCCATCATCAAGCGCGTGAGCGAGCTTTCCGGCGGGGACATGCAGTGGACTGACGGAATGCTCTATCCGCTGCTGCACCGTTTGGAGCGGCTCGGCTACCTGCGTTCGTCCTGGGGCGTTTCGGAGGCAGGGCGGCGACGCAAGCACTACGCCATCACCGAGACTGGTCGTGCCGCCCTGGCCGAACGCCAAGGGCAATGGACCGTCGTCGCCGAGGCGCTGCGACAAGTGTGGCATTCGGCGCAGCGCCCGCCGGCCGCGGAAACCGGATGGGCGTAATGGAGCAGCACGCAGGGCTTGAAGCCCAGATTCAGGTGTGGCGCGGCTACGTAGCCCGCCGCCGGGCCATCTCCCCCGCCGACCTCGATGAGCTCGAGGACCACCTGCGCGAGCAGATCGGCGACAGGCGTGCGGGAGGGCTCGACGACGACGAGGCCTTCCTGGTGGCGATCAAGCGCATGGGAAACCTCGATGCGGTCTCTCGAGAATTCGCGAGCGAACATTCGGAGCGGTTGTGGAAACAGCTCGTCCTTCTTCCGGAGGGACCCGCAGTCGCCGGTGCCCCGCCCCGGCGTGAGCTGGCCGTTGTCCTGTCCCTCGCGGTCGGGGCCGGCCTGGCGCTGAAGGCGGGACTCACCTGGCTGGGCGAAGACGCCGCCCTGCTGCGTAACCTCGGGCTGCTGGTCATCCCGTTCGTGGTCGCATACTTTGCGTGGAAGCGGCGGATTTCGGTGCCCACGGCGCTCGCGCTGGCCATCCCCTTCGCCATACTGGTGCTCGCGCTCAACATGTACCCGTTCGATTTTGACGGCTCCACGTGGCTGCTCGCGGGGCTGCATGCCCCGGTGGTCCTGTGGCTGCTCGCGGGGGTCGCCTACGTCGGCGGGCGGTGGCGGTCCGATGGCAGGCGCATGGACTTCGTGAGGTTCACCGGCGAACTTGCCATCTACTTCATCCTGTTGGCGCTCGGCGGCGGCGTGCTCATTGGGCTTACCTTCGCCGTGCTCCAGCTGGTGGGCCTTGACCTGGAACCGGTACTGGAAGGCTGGATCCTGCCGTTCGCCGTTCCGGGGGCCTTGGTGGTAGCCGCCTGGCTGGTTGAGGCCAAGCAGGACGTCATCGAGAACATCGCACCTGTCCTGACGCGCGTATTCACGCCCCTGACGATTGCGATGCTGCTGGCCATGCTCATCGTGCTCACGACCGCCGGCGGACTGGTCGACGTCGACCGCGGCCTGCTTATCCTCATGGACGCGATCCTGGTGCTGGTGCTGTGCCTCTTGCTCTACGCGCTGTCCGCCCGCGACCCGCTGGCCCCGCCGGGGTTCTTCGATGCGCTGCAGCTGGTCCTCGTCGCGGCGGCCCTGGCCGTGGATGCAGTGATGCTGGCTGCGATGCTGGCCAGGATCGCGGAGTTCGGCTTCAGCCCGAACAAGGTCGCCGCTCTCGGCCTGAACCTGCTTCTGTTGGTGCACCTGGTGCGGGCCGCTTGGCTGTCCGCCGGATTCCTGCGCGGCAGGCGTCCGTTCACGACGCTCGAGCGCTGGCAGACGCGCTATCTGCCGGTTTACGGTGCGTGGGCCGCTGTGGTGGTACTGGTATTTCCGCCGGTGTTCGCCTTCGCCTGAGTCCGCCCGCCGGAACCTAGGAATTTCAGGCGGATACGCAAAAGAACTGCTCCGCAGCCACTTGGGGGTTGACTACGGAACAGCTCTCCTGGCCGTTCGTCCGCTCTCGCGAGGGACCGGTTTACTTGGTTGGCAAGTCCAGCGACTGTCCAACAAAAATGAGGTCGGCGCTGGGCGCGACGTCCTGGTTCAGGGCGTGCAGGTCCTGCCAGCTGCTCAGGCCCTGGGACTGGGCGATCTTGAACATGGTGTCCCCGGCCTTGACGGTGTAGTTCTTGCCCGAGTCCTTGACGTTGACGCTGATTGCCGGTGCCTTGGCCACCGGGGCAGCTGCGCGCTTGCCGCTGGAGGCGTAGCTCTTGGCGGGAACCGACTTGGTCTTGTAGGACTTGGTGGAAGAGGTCTTGTCGCTCGACTCGCTCGACTTCTTCACGGTTTCCTTCTTCGGAGCAGACTCGTAGGTCTTGGCTACCGAGCCCTTGCCGCCGGAAAGTCCAAGCTTGGCCGAGCAAGCGGGCCATGCGCCCCAACCCTGGCTGGCCTTGACGCGTTCGGCAACGCGGATCTGCTCGGACTTCGAAGCGTTGTTCGCGCTTCCGCTGCCGCCAAAGGCGCTCCAGGTCGAGCTGGAGAACTGCAGCCCGCCCTTGTAGCCATTGCCGGTGTTGATGGACCAGTCTCCGCCGGACTCGCACTGTGCCAGTGCGTCCCAGGTGCTGGTGCTGGCTGCCGAGGCAGGTGCCACCGACATTGCCATGGCTCCCCCGGCCAAGGCCAGTGCGGCAACAGAAGCTGCGCCGCGGCGAATGTTTTTGCTCTTGGAATTCTGCTGGATCATGTTTCTCCAGTGCCATCCTCCGCATAGGTCGTCCAGGACCATCATGGCGGCGTTGTCCGGCGTCGCAATCGACGATTCGAGTGGCTACCGCCGCAATGGACAACGCACAGATATCCGGCGGTAGTTGAGACGTGTTCCGTAACCTGATGTTATAGAAACGTTACTCAACGACGGTACGACACCACCCCGGGGCCGCGTCAAGCCGAGAGTCCTCCAGGGATCCATTCAACCTAGTCAGAGTGCTAAAAAAAGTTAATCACACGCGACAAAACGCCCCGGAGACCACAATCGACCCCGGGGCGCTGTTACCAAAACGATATTATTTGGGGCTGACTAGTGAAGACTCGAGAACGCCGGGAAGGTCCTTGACACCGTCCAACACCCAGCTGTGCGGGTGCTGCTCGAGATCCTCGCGGCCCAGTGCCCCGGTGAGGACGCCCAGCCCGTGCACCCCGGCGTTGCATGCCGCCAAGAGGTCGACCACCGTGTCACCGCCGGCCACGACGCGGCGCACATCGTGCACGCCGGTGTCTTCCATGACCCGGTGGATCATGTACGGCGCAGGCCTGCCTGCGGCGACTTCGTCGCTGGTGACCACGGCATCGAGCAGCTGGCCTTCACCAATCCCCCAGCCCAGGGTTTCGAGGATCGGGCCCGCAACATCCCGCGAGAACCCAGTGGTCAGTCCGACCTTGATCCCCCGGCCCTTGAGCTCGCGCAGGGCGTTCTCCACGCCCGGAAGGGCGACCGGCGGGTTGGCCGCGTAGCGCTCCGCCAAAAGGGCGCGGAAGTGGTCGAACTGCCGGGCAACCCGCCCGGAGTCCGCCGTGATGCCCCCTAGTTCCATCAATGCGGCAATGGCCTCGGTCTTGTCGGCACCCATCCAGGTTTGCAGGTCGGCGGCATCGACGCTGGCTCCGGTGTCCGTGACCGAATCCTCGAGGGCGCGGTAGACGATCCCATGCTCATCGACGGTGGTTCCGGCCATGTCCAAGACGACAAGTTCAATCATTGTTTCCATCCTTTGGTTGGTTTATCAGATATCAGGCGACCAGCGGGACGCGCACCAAAGCCGCCCTGGACGCCCTGGTGTTTTCGATGACGAAGTTCGCAAGATGCGGAAGGTACCGGTCATCCGAGCATTCAAGGATGCGTCCGTCCGCGGCGTAGGTCAGCCGATGCTCGCGCAACAGCGGCGATCCGGCGGCCACGCCCAGCAGGGAGGCATCCGTCTCATCGGCACCGACGGCATCAATGACATGCCGGCCCCGGCTCAGGTCCACGCCTCGGGATGTCAGGTAGCCGAAGATCGAGCCGCTGTCGGTGTCGAAGTCGAAGAGTGCGTTGCCGACGTCGGCGACGAAATTGCTGCGTTCCACCATGGTCGGATTCCCGTCAAGCGAGCGCAGGCGCAACACCTGGATGACGGGATCTCCCGGTTGAAGGAGCATTTTTCCCGCCAGGTCTTCTCCCGCCGGGCGCCGTGCGATCTCCAGCGTCCGCTGTCCCGGTTCCCGGCCCAGCGAATGGGCCCACTCGGTAAAGGACATGAAGGTGGCAAACGATTGGGAGGGCACCGGGTGGGCGACCACCGGGGGCTTTCCGCGACCCCCGGTGATCAGGCCCTCGCTACGCAGGCTCGCCAGCGCCTGACGGACGGTTCCACGGGAAACACCGTTCTGCGCACAGAGCTCCGCCTCGCTGGGCAGTGGCCTGCCCTCTTTCCAGTCGCCGGAGGAGATCCGTTCACGGAACAAATCGCTGAGACGCTGGTGGATGGGTTCTTCGGAAGTTGACAGCACGTACTTGATCATACAAGTGGAATCGGCGGCATCCCGGGGACTTTGGTGAACCGCGAATGAACAGCTCATGAAGGGACCGGTGGCCAAATGAACCGTTGGTGAACTTGTCTGGACAAGTGCTGTTCTGGCTTGAAAACAGGTCTTGGGACCGGCAAATATCAATGCCGTGAACATCTTCGAAATGAAATCCGGGGCCACCGTAGAACCGGTGGCTAGCACCGACGTCGTGGTGGTCGGCGCAGGCATCATCGGCCTGGCCCATGCCGCGCTTGCGCAACAAGCCGGCCTGAGCGTCACCGTCATCGAACGCGACCACCGTGCGGTGGGCGCATCGGTGCGAAACTTCGGCCATGCCTGCATCACCGCCCAACACGGCGACCTCTACGACCTTGCCCAGGCCGGCCGAAGGCACTGGCTCGATTTCTCCGCCAAGGCCGGGTTCTGGGCCATCGAAGCCGGGGCCTTGGTGGTTGCCGCCACCGAGACCGAGCTCCAGCTGCTGCGCGAATTCTCCGATTCCCGCCCCGAGGGCCAGGTGAGCGTGCTGGGTGCCGAGGAAGTCCGGGCCAAGCTCGGCCGCGAGAACACCGACGGCATCCGCGGCGGCGCCTTCCTCGCCGATGACCTGAGGGTTGACCCGCGCAGCACGGTGGGCACGCTGGCGGGCTGGCTCCACGAACAAGAAGGGGCAGCGGTCCACTTCAACACCGCTGCCTTGGGGTTCGGGCAGGGTTCCGAACGCCGGGCCCGCGTCAACACCAGCCGCGGCGACTTCGAGGCCGACCAGGTGTACATCTGTGTCGGCCACGACGTGGACTACCTGTTCCCGCAGATCGCGGCCGAGCACCGCATCGAACGGTGCGCGCTGCAGATGACGGCCGCCGGAGCCCCGGAAAGCACCACCATCGTCCCTGCCGTGCTCACCGCGACCTCCATGCTGCGCTACGACGCGTTCACGCACATGCCCTCGGCGAGCGCACTGCGCGCCGAGGTCGCCGCGACGCACCCCGACCTGCTGGGGATCGGCGCCAACGTGATGTTCACCCAGCGTCCGGACGGAACCTTGCTGCTCGGGGACTCGCACTCCTATGACCTGACCCAGGACCCGTTCCTCGATGAATCCACGTCCGGGATCCTGCTCCGGGCCGCGGCGAAGGTGCTGGATGTGGAGTCGTTCGCCACCACCGAACGCTGGCAGGGCATCTACGCCTCCTCCGACGTTTCCCCCGTTCTGGTCCGCGACATCGGCGAGGCCATCACCCTGGTTTCCGTGACCAGCGGCATCGGCATGACCATCTCCTTCGGCCTGGCCGAGGCAAACCTCACCGCACGTCCCCTCCCCCGGCCCACCGCCACCGTCACTCGCTAAGGACCCGCCGCACCATGAAAATCCCACGCACCCTCGCCATGTCCCTTGCCGCCGTCGCCGCCCTCGCCCTGGCCGGCTGTTCCTCCACCGAGGCCCCGGCCGCGGCCGACGCCGGGTCGTTCTGCCCCTCCGGCGAACTGAAATTCGGCATCGAACCCTTCGAGGACCCGACCAAGCTCGAACCCGCCTACAAGGTCCTCGCCTCCGCCCTGGGCAAGGAACTGAACTGCAAGGTCGAGGTCCAGGTGGTCGAGGACTACGCGGCCGAGGTGCTCTCGATGCGCAACGGCAAACTCGACATCGGACAGTTCGGGCCCATGGGCTTCGTCTTCGCCTCCACCAAGGCCAACGCCGAGCCGCTGGTCTCCTTCGGCACCGCGGACGGCAAGCTCTCCTCCTACACCGCCGGCATCTGGGTTCCCAAGGATTCCGCCATCAAGGCCATCGATGACTTGCGCGGCAAGGACCTCGCCCTGGGCTCGGTCGGCTCCACCAGCGGGGACGTGCTGCCCCGCTTTGGCCTGAAGAAGGCGGGCATCGCCGAGGACGAGCTGAACATGAACTATGCCGGCGGGCACCCCGAGGCATTGTTGGCCCTGACCAAGGGCACCGTCGACGCGGCCCAGATCAACTCGCAGACCCTGGCCAGCGCCATAGATTCAGGCAACTTCGATCCGACCGGCTTCCGCCAGGTCTGGAAGAGCGAGGCCATCCCGAACGACCCCATCACGGTCTCCGCCGACGCCGACCCGGCCTTCAAGGCGGCGGTCAAGGACGCCCTGCTGAACCTGGCGCCCGCGGACATCGAGGCCGTCGGCAAGTTCCTTGACGTCACCCCGGCCGGACCCCTGATAGAGGTCACCAAGGAAACCTACAACCCGCTCTTCGACCTGGCCGAGACCATGGGCCTGACCGAGAAGGACATCTAATGACCAAGCTACGGCTGCCGCATCGCGCATTGCACCCGGCCGCTCCGGCCGGCGAGGAGATCATGCAGGTCAGGAACCTGACCAAGTCGTTTGGCGGGCGCATCGTCCTTGACGGGGTCGATTTCACCCTCGCCCGCGGCTCCATGCTGGCGTTCCTGGGCGCCAACGGCTCGGGCAAATCCACCACGCTCAAGTGCATCATGGGCCTGGAAACCCCCGAGGCCGGATCCATCACGCTGGACGGCACCGAGCTGTCCACGCTGCGCGGCACCGAACTGGCCAGGGCACGGTCTTCGGTGGCCATGGTCTTCCAGAAGATCCACCTGGTCCCGCGGCGCACGGCGTTGGAGAACGTGTGCGCCGGTGCCCTGGGCCGGCTGCGCGGCCCCGCCTCCGTCAGCCCGATGTTCTTCCCCCGCGAGCTGAAGGAAGAGGCCATGGCGGCCTTGGCCCGCGTCGGCATGGCCGACCGCGCCCACGAGAAGGCCGGCCGGCTCTCCGGCGGCCAGGCCCAGCGCGTGGCTGTGGCCCGCGCCCTGTGCCAGCGCGCCTCGGTGCTGCTGGCCGACGAGCCGGTCTCCGCACTCGACCCGCGCGCCGCCGAGGAAGTCATGGCCTTGCTGGCCGAACTTGCCCATGCGGAGAACCTAGCGGTCGCGGCGGTCCTGCACCAGCCGGAGTTGGCCCTGCGCCACGCGGACAACGTCATTGGTCTGGTGGATGGCCGCATCGAATACTCCGGGGACATCTCCGGACTCGACGCCTCCATGCAGTCCCGCCTCTACACCCCGAATCGAGCAGCGGCATGAGCACGCAGGTTCCCGCCCTTTCAGTCCCCAAGGTCCCCAACGCCGGGTGGCGGATCACCTCGATCCTCACAGCCATCGCGGCGTTCATCGTCCTGCACGTCTTCGCGCTGCGCGGCACCGACTTCGAGGTGTCGGCACTGGTCACGGGCGCCGAGGGCATGGCCGCGTTCCTGGGCGACGCCTTCCCGCCGGACCTTGACTGGGAATCGGTCCTCGCCCCGGCGCTGAAGGCGACCACCGTGACCCTGTGGATCGGGTTGCTGGGCACCACCCTTTCCATCCCGACGGCATTGTTGCTGGCGGTGTTCGCCTCGCGCACCACCACGCCGCACCGGATCGTCTACCAGCTCTCCCGCGCGGTCCTCTCCTTCTTCCGGGCGGTGCCGGACATCGTCTTCGCGCTGATCTTCGTCACCGCGGTGGGACTTGGCCCGTTTGCCGGCGTGCTCGCGTTGATCTGCCACAACACCGGCGTCATGGGAAAACTGTGGGCGGAGTCGATGGAGGAAACCGATTCCGGCCCCCAGCAGGCGTTGGCCACGGCCGGGGCCTCGCGGTTCCAGCAGGTCACCCATGCCGCGCTGCCCATGGCACTGGGCCAGTTCGTGGGATTGCTGCTGTACCGCTTCGACGTGAACGTCCGCTCCTCGCTGGTCCTGGGGCTGGTCGGGGCCGGCGGCATCGGGTTGCTGATCAACCAGTCCATCAAGTCGTTCCGCTTCGATGCGATGGCCACCCAGATCGTGGTGGTCCTGGTCCTGATCATCCTCGTCGACCAGCTCTCCTCGGTTATCAGGCGAAAGCTGGAAGTCTAGTTGGGCCAAGCCCGGAACGTTGCTCCCCTAGACTGAAACACCAAGTCGAATACGAATTACGGAGCGTCATCGATGAACCGCGGCGTTCTTGCGTCCCTGTTGGCTTCAGCATTGTTCGCCACCGTCTTCCTGATTTCCGGTTCCCTAAAGGACATCGGCCACACGGAAGTCTACGGTTGGCGGATTGTCTTGACCCTTCTGATCGTTGCCCCGGTCTATGCGCTGGTTCCGGCCCGCCGCTCCCAGATGATTGCCTTGCTTGGACGCATCAGGGCCAGGCCCGGCTTGCTGTTTTACGGGGCCATCGCCAGTTCCCTGGTCGGGGTGCAGCTCTGGCTGTTCATGTACGCGCCCATGAACGACTTCGCGCTGGCGACCTCTCTCGGCTATTTCCTGCTTCCCCTGGTCATGGTGGTCGTGGGGCGTGCAGCCTTCTCCGAGCGGCTGTCCCGGGGACAGAAAGTCGCGGTGGCATTGGCGGTGGTGGGTGTCGGCCACCAGTTGCTCTTCGCCGGCGGCCTGGCCTGGCCCACCTTGCTCATTTGCCTCGGGTATCCCATTTACTTTGCAGCCAGGCGCGCCGCACGCTTTGAGTCCAATGCCGCGTTCACGCTGGAGATCCTGTTCCTCACGCCGCTGGCCGTCTATTTCATCCTCACCGGAGTCCGCGGGCCGGAGGCGGCCATCGTTCCGGTGCTGTCCATCGGGGTGTTCGGTGCCTTGGCAATGTTCTTCTACCTGGGTGCCGCCTCCATGCTTTCCCTCTCGCTTTTCGGGTTGCTCAGCTACGTCGAACCGGTGTTGCTCCTGGTCGCCGCCGTTGCCATGGGCGAGCAGCTCTTCGTCCGTGACGCATTCACCTACGCACCCATAGTCCTGGCCCTGGTCATCTTGGCCGCCGACGGATTTCGGTCCGCACGTTCCTTGCGCAGGGGAACCTAGGAAGTAAGGTGGGAAAAGACCATGCCAGCCTCGCCGGAAGCAGGTGGATTGCCCAGTGGACCAGACACAAAGCAGTGAACTCGAACTACGCAGGGATTCCTGGCTCTATGCCATAAAGCGAACGGCACGGGAGTTTTCCCGGGACGGGGCCACCGACCTTGCGGCCGCGCTGACCTATTATTCGGTGCTTTCAATGGTTCCGGGGATACTGGCACTGCTCTCGATGCTCTCAATGATCAGCAGCGGACCCGAGACCAGGGATTTCATGGTCCAGACCATCAGCCAGATCAGCACCGCCGAGATGGGCGCCAACGCCGAAACCCTGTTGACACAGCTCGGCCAACAGACCGGGGCCGGGTGGACGTTGATTGCCGGTTTGCTGGTGGCCCTGTGGTCGGCCTCGGCCTACGTGGGCGCCTTCGGCCGGGCTTTGAACCGCACCTATTCCACCGCCGAAGGCCGTCCCCTGTGGAAGCTGCGGCCCCAGATGTACCTGTTGACGCTGGTGATCCTGTGCCTGGCGGTGTTGGCCATTGCCCTCCTGGTCCTTTCGGGACCCGTCGCCGAGGGAATCGGCTCCGTGCTGGGCCTGGGCGAGGCGACGCTCTTGGCGTGGAACATTGCCAAGTGGCCGGTGCTCGTGCTGATTGCGGTGCTCATGGTCGCACTGCTCTACCATTTCACCCCGAACGTCAGGCAGCCCAAGTTTCGCTGGATCAGCGTCGGGTCCCTGGGCGCCTTGGTGATCTTGGCTATCAGTACCACGGGATTCTTCTTCTACGTCGTGAACTTCAGCAAGTACCAAAGCGCATACGGCGCCCTGGGAGGCGTGATCATCCTGCTGTTGTGGATCTGGCTGGCAAATATCTCGCTGCTGCTGGGTTCCGAGCTAGATGCCGAAGTCGAACGAGTCCGGGAATTGCGCGCAGGTCTGGCTGTGGAGGATGAACTGGCGTTACCAACCCGCGACGACACGGGAATCGCCAAGGCGCAATTGGCCCTGCTTGATGACCATGAAGCGGCGCGTGCCCTGCGGGTTCGCGCGGGCGGGGACGCGCACCCCGACGCGGAGTTGCCAGGTCCGAGAGTGCCCTGGGGACTGCTGTCGGCGGCCGCCGGCACCATCGGGGCATATCTGGTGGGCAGACGCCACGGTGCCGACCGCTAGGGGCGCACTGCTAGAAATGCCCCAGCACGTGACGCAAAGCCGATTCCAGATCCGGATGCCTGAACAGGTAGCCGCTGTCCTCGATCTTGCGGCCGGAGACGAGCTGGTCCGCGAACGCCAGTTCCTCGGCACCCTGCTTGCCCAGCAGTAGCCTGGGCCCGAACGCGGGGATCGGGATGCGGGCGGGCCGGCGCAAAACCTTGCCGAGGACCTGCGCATAATCCTTGGCCTGCACCGGGTGCGGAGCGACCGCGTTGACGGGTCCGGCCAGCGAATCGGTCAACAGCGCATGGGCATAGATGCCCACCACGTCATCGATGCTGATCCAGGACTGCCAGGCCTCCGAGCCCAGGGGCCCTCCCAGCCCCAGGGCGTAGAGCGGCAGCATCCGTTGCAGGACACCGGTGGCCGGCGACTGCACCAGGCCGGTACGCACATTGACGACGCGCACCCCAGCCTCGCGAGCGGGCGAACATGCGTCTTCCCAGGCCGCGCAGACCTCCGCGAGGAAATCCTTTCCGGGTTCCGCGTCCTCCCCCAGCGGAACAGCCCGCCCTGCGACGTGAGGATTCGCCCCATAAATGCCAATGCCCGAGGCCACGATGAGGCTGCGTTGTTTCCCGTCGTTGGCGAGGGATGCCAGCGCGCGGGCGAGCAGACCGGTTCCCAGCACGCGCGAGGAGCGTATTTCCTCCTTGGCACTTGCAGTGAACCTTCCGCCAATGGTGTGTCCTGCCAGGTTCACCACGGCATCGACATCGCGCAGTTCCTCGGCGTCGAGCACCGCGTGATCCGGCGCCCAGAAGATCGTGTCCTCGCCGGTGGCCGCGTGCCGGTCGCGCACCAGTCGCTTGACGCGGTGCCCGCCACCGCCCAGCAGGGCGCAGAGCTGGGTGCCGATCAGGCCGGAGGCACCGGCCACGGCAATCGTCAGTGGCTTGGCGTCATGACTTGCGTGGAAGGCCAGGTCCGCCCTGAGCATCCGTTCCCGGTACCGGAAGACCTGGGTGAGTTCGTGCTTGAAGGCCCGCTCGGCGATTTTGTGTGCGCGGTCCAGCGGCAGCCTGCCCATGAGCGGGAGCTCGTACTCCACGACATCACGCATCACGGTGCCGCGGTTCTGCCCGTCGCCGGCGTCGGTGAATAGGTGCTGGTGTTCCCAGCGGGCCAGCGGCCCTGACTCCATGATGTCGGTGAAGTCGTGCCCGGGGTTGAGGGAAATGTGCTTGGCATGCCACGGGATTTCGGCGCGCACCCGGCCGGGAAGTCCCAGCGCCTGTGCCCCCGCGGCGACGGCGGCGGCCAAGCCGGTGCCCAGTGTCCCCGGTGCCGCCACATCCATGACGGCCCGCGATCCCACGGCAATCCCCTTGTCCGGTTCCTGCCTGATTGAACCGCTAAACGGAGCGCAAAGCCGAGGCAAGGCGCCGGGTCGCTCAAACCAGCGGAAAACCGTTTCCCGCGGGTAGGGCAGGTGGGTCGTGTATTCAAAGATTGCCATGGCTGTGTGCATCCTTTATCTCGCGGCGGTTCCCCCTTCCACCCACACTAGGCGAAAGATATGCCCCGCAGCAGATCCCTTGAGTGCGTCGCGGCCTTTCGTCACCGGCCAAAGTGTCTGTGCCGTGCTGTTGAATGTACTTATCGACCCAGTCTGAAGGGAGCGGTGACCATGCGTATTGGCATGCCCGCCTATCCAACCCTCATGGAGCTGCGCACCGCCGGGTGGACGCTGGAACAAATATCCAGGGCCTATGAGGTGGACGAACCTGATATCCAGAGGGCACTTGCGTTGCATTTCATCCAAAGACAGCCTGCTGGCCGGCGGCCTGTCCTGGGCGCAACATCCAAACCGCGGCCTGCGTAATCGACATTGCCGTACGGGGTGGCCGGTGAGCCTAACGCTCCGCATCCCGCGGGCCACCCATGCCGTCCAGCCGGCTCGGTGGATGGGGGAGAAAATGACCGGACGCTAGCGCAGCATCAGAGCGATCATCCAGCCCGCAATCAACACCGAGCCGCCAATCACGACGGTGAAGCCAAGAAGCCAAAACCAGGCCGGCAACCAACTTCGCGTGGCAAGGATGTAGGCGTCCGAAGAGGCGACCAATCCGCGCCGGCGGGTGTGTACGCCAATGACCTTGAACAGGTCTCGCACCGATCCGACCAAGAGCATCAGGCCCAGTCCAAGCACTACCCAGGCGATGGCCCTGACGGGGGTGTAGACCACCAGCAGCTGCGCTGCCAGCGCAGAGCAAAGCGCCACCGCGATGCCCGCCCAATTGCGCAGGAAGATCAGCGAACCCAACAGGACGAGGGCGCCGATGGAAAGTGCCGCGGAAGCATGGCCGTAATACGTCGAGGCGACCAGTGCCAGGCCCACCACCGCAGGTGTCGGGTAACCCCAGAAGCCGCTGAACACCGCGGAGAATCCCGGTTTGCCGCTACTGGCCAATTCCCCCGAATGATCCAACCGGATCTTCAATCCGTGGATGAATCTTCCTGTCAGCAACGCAGCAAAAGCATGGCCCAGTTCGTGCACGAATGTCACGTACAGCCCAAAAATCCGCCAGGTTGCCCGCGGCACGGTCAGCAGCACGCACAAGGCAGCCAAGCCCAGCAACGGCCAGGGGGTCAGTGTCAACGGATCGCTACTGTTGAAGCCCGCGAGCACCGCTTGCCACCACCGCTCAATGATTTCCATTCAGCCAGCCTATGTCTTGCCCCGCGCGCCGATTGCACCAGCCGCGTTGGGGATGAGGTATCCCAACCTGGCTCACAGCTAATGCACAACTGACGTTTATATCGTTGATTCCTCAACTAACAATTTTCACCGGACTTGAAGGGCGGCATGTGCATGAAGCGATTCATTGGACTGCTGCTTGCCCTGGCCTTGATGCTGCCCCTGGGTCAGTCCCTGGGTTCCGATCCCAAGGGGTCCGCGTCCCCGATTCAAGCAATTACGGCACAGACGGCCGGAACATGGCATTGCCCGACGGATTCGCCCACCCAGCACCTTTGCGAACCGATCGTGGACCCCCAGCTCAACGTCGCCCAGATTGCACCGCGCCCCGACACCTCGGGAGCCTATGGCGCCGCGCCGGCAGGCCCGGCTGCACATGGCCACATGTCGGACCAGCAGCAGGCACGGGCACCGGATTTGCACGAACTCTCCATTTCCCGAACGTAGACAACGGCTTCCTCCTCCTGCCGTCCGCGTGCCCGATTCCGGGTGCACCGCCTTCTTCGTTCCGAGGACCCACTATGTCCGAACCGAAAACTTCCCGCGCCCTGGTCATTGCCGTGGTGGCACTCATGCTGGCCATGGCCACCGGCGGCTGGATCCTGGGATCCGCCAATCCGCGCAGCAATTTACCCTCCGAGGCCTCCCCCGAGGCAGGCTTCTCCCGGGACATGCAAACGCACCACCACCAAGCGGTGCAGCTTTCCATGGTCATTCGTGAAAACTCGACCAACCCTGCCGTGCGCTCGATGGCCTACGACATTGCGTTGACCCAGCAGCAGCAATCGGGTCAGATGTTTGCCTGGCTTGAGACCTGGGGCCTGGCCCAAACCGGTGAATCCATGACGTGGATGAGCGACCTCCTCAACGAGGACGCCTCGCATGCCGGCCACGGGAGCGTCGCCCCCGGCGAACCCCACACCATGGCCTCCATGGGCATGGCCAGCGAGGCCGACATCCAAAAGCTCACCGCCGCACGCGGCACGGCCGCGGACCGGCAATTCCTGACACTGATGATCGCCCACCACAAGGGCGGAGTCGAAATGGCCGAGGCCTACCTGCAACGTGGAGACAATCCCATGGTTGCCGCGTTCGCCAACAAGATCGTCAAGACCCAACAGGCCGAAATCTCGGCCCTGACCCAGCTGCTTGCACAGCTGAGCTAAAGGACACACTCCCATGAACAAGCGCGAAGAAGCCCAAATGGTCCTTGCCAAGGCAAAAGCCAAGGAAAAACGAACCAAGCTGCTGACCGTGGCCCTGGTCGCCGCCGCCGCCCTGGCCATCGTCGTCCCCACCGCGGTCGTCCTCAGCGGCGCCGCCCAGGAAAAATCGGCCGCAGTTGCGGAGGCCGCCGCACCCATCGACGGTGTCAAGACCTACGAGGTGGCCTCGGCGAACCACGTCAACACGACCGTCACCTACGACCAGATGCCTGGTGTGGGCGGGGACCACAATCCCGTTTGGCTCAATTGCGGGATCTATGAGACCCCGGTGCCGGAGAACAATGCGGTCCACTCCATGGAACACGGCGCCGTGTGGATCACCTACGACGGCATCAGCGATGCGGAGGTTTCCGCACTGAAGGACACGGTGGGAGACAAGACCTACCTCATCCTGAGCCCCTTCCCCAGCCAGGACGGGAAGATCAAGCTGACGGCCTGGGGCGAACAGCTCAGCGTCGATTCCGCGGATGACCCCCGCATCAAGACCTTCATCACGAAGTACCGCCAAGGACCCCAGACCCTCGAACCCGGCGCCCCGTGCACCGGCGGCATCGGCGTCTAAGCTAAATGGAAAAAGGAGAACCACCAACCATGTCATTTTTGCCCTCGGCAATTGCCGGAACCGGACTCATCGGCGGCTTCGCCACCGCCCGCACCACCAAGAACCGCCCGCTGGGCGGCGCGGTGCTTGCCGCCGCGGGAACCGGAGCCTTCCTTCTGTGGAAAGCCAACGCCGGAACCCCGAGGGCAGCTGCCCTGACAGGGCTCTACCTTGCAGCATTCGGGGCATCCCATCCGCTCGCCAAAAAGATCGGCGCCTGGCCCGCGGTCAATTCCGTCACTGCCGCAGTGATTCTCGCCTCGCTGGTGGCCGGACGGCGCAAGTAACCGCACCGCATTCCATCCCCGCTCACGGCGGCTTTCCCGACGAATCCTCGTTCGGAAAGCCGCCGTGACTTGTCGCACCCGGGAAGCAATCGTTGCAGGAACGAGTCCGAATCAGGGACCCGCGGCCACTACGATTAATGCAGGAAAGGGGCAACACCTTGGGAACTCGCAAACCCTTCTTGATACTTGCATGCATGGCCGTCTTCGTGGGGCTGCTGGGTCTGTCCGGCATGCCGCGCGCAGATGAGCCGGTGCCGCAAGCCTTCGCTGTTCCGGCGGGCGGAAACCACAACACCTTCATGGTGGCCGGGGACTCGATCACGGCGGCGGGAAGCCGCAAGGTGGCCGCCGGCCACGTCGGCGAAGCCTCCTGGGTCAGGTACGTCAACACACCCGGCACGCCCGCCACCCTGGCATGGACCGGCGGTTGGGCTCTGGGCGGTGCCCAAAGCGGGGACATGGCCGTGGCCCTGCGTGCCGGAAGCGCGGATTCCCTGGTCATCCTGGCCGGCACCAACGACCTCGCACACGGCACCAGCCACACATTGATCGGAGAGAACCTGGCGCGCATCGCCCGCATCGTACGCGCACCCATGGTTCTGTTGAGCAGCATTCCTCCCCGCGACGACGCCGTTGCGGCAACGGTGGCCTACAACGAATTCCTGAAAACCTTCGCCGGCGAGCGCGGCTGGATATACGTGGACGCGTCGGCCGGATTGCGCAGCGAGGCGAACACCTTCATTGAAGGACTCAGCGACGACGGGGTGCACCCCAATGTCGAGGGCGCCAAGATCCTCGGAGCTGCCATCGGACAGGCCCTGACCACCAAGCCCATGCAGGCCATCGCGGACACGGCGGGCGTCGAACCCCTAGGCTAGGAGTCATGCGCTCCCCCATCGACAGCTACCTCGCGGACCTCCATGCCGACCTTCTGGATCTCACGGCAGGAACCCCCTACCAGGGCATCCCGGCGATGGCCGACGCCGATCCCTCGAAGTTCGCCATTGCCATGGCCACCGTCGACGGCCACGTGTACCGGATCGGGGATGCCGACCTGGAGTTCTCCATCCAATCCATCTCCAAGCCGTTCTCCTACGCGTTGGCGCTGGACGACATCGGGCTGGAAGCGGTGGATACGAAGATCGATGTGGAACCCAGCGGGGACGCGTTCAACGAGATCTCGCTGGCCCGGGGCAGCGGGCGCCCGGCCAACGCCATGATCAATGCCGGGGCCATTGCCACGGTTTCGCTGATCCGGGACACCGACGCCCCGCGCTTCGAGCGCATCCTGGAACACTTCTCCACTGCCGCCGGGCGACGGTTGGACCTGAGTGATTCCATCTACGCCTCCGAGGCGCTCACCGGGCACCGCAACCGCGCACTGGCCTACCTGCTGCGCTCCTTCGACATCATCGAGTCCGACCCCACACCGGTGCTGGAGGACTACTTCCGCGCCTGCTCGGTCATGGTCAACACCCAGGACCTGGCCATGATGGCAGCGACGCTGGCCAATGGCGGCACCCAGCCGCGCACCGGGATTCAGGTCATGAGCAAGGAAGCGGTCCAGCGCACGCTGTCGGTCATGACAACCTGCGGCATGTACGACGATGCCGGAGCATGGATCTCCGCCGTGGGGCTGCCCGCCAAATCGGGAGTCGGCGGCGGGCTGATTGCCGTGCTTCCTGGCCAGGTGGGACTAGCCATCTACTCCCCCGCCCTGGACCTCCACGGTTCCTCCGTGCGCGGGGTCGCCGCCAGCGAACGCATCAGCGCCGACATGGGGATGCACTTCGTGCGCGCCGCCCGCCTGGGCCGCTCGGTAATCCGCGACCACTTCGACATCACCGATGCCCCGTCCTACACCCGCTACACCGATGCCGCCAGCAAGCTGTTGGCCGAGTACGGGGAACGGGCGCACATCGTGGAGCTGGCCGGCGACCTGCTCTTCGCCGGCACCGAGTCCATGGTGCGCGAAGTCAGCCAACTGGACACTTCCGTGGAACTGGTGATCCTGGATCTGCGCCGGGTCGATGACATCGACCGGATCGCGGTGCAGATGATCCACCAGCTCGGCCGGGAATTTGAGGCCGAGGGCCGAACCATGGTGTTGGTGCAGGAAAAGGCCTTCGAACCGCTGGAGTCGCTGCGCTGCTTCCCCAGCCGAAACGACGCAGTGGAATGGGCAGAGACCACGTTGCTGCAGCGCTACGGCGGCGACGACCTGGTGCCCAGCGAGGTCGCGGTCTGCGACTTCGCGGCACTGGCACCGCTGGACGCCGCGGACATCGACCTGCTCGAATCCCTGATGGAGGAGACCCGGATCGAGGACGGTCGGATTATCCGCCGGCCCGGCCAGGAATTCGGCGGCGTCTACTTCATCCTCAAGGGCAAGGTGGTCACCTCGACCCTGCAGAACGGCAAGCCGGTGCGGCACGCGACGCTTTCGGCGGGCATGACCTTCGGCGAGATCGCCCTGGGCGGTGAGGGCGAACAGACCACCCGGGTCACGGCCGTTGGCAGGCTGCACCTGAAGGTGCTCTCGGCCGCGTCGATCGCCACGCTGGAGGCCGATGACCCGGGAACTGCCTTGCGTTTCTGGAAGGCTGTCGCCCGCGATGCCTACACCCGGGTCGAGGCGAACATCAAGGATTCGAACTTCCCGCTGCACTAAGGCCGGCGGGGCAGGTTCCTATCTGTCGGCCACGCCAAGGGCCTCGGCTTCGAAGAGTGCTTCGTCCCGCGGCGCGGCTTCGTGCCGCTCCGCGTGTGCCAGTAGGCGCTTGAAAGAAAACAGCAGGATCGCAGCCAGCAACACGCAGGCCGCGCCCATGAAGTACGGAATGGCCATCGTGAAGGCGGCCGCCAGTGCCGCCGCAACCGGAGGGGCGACCGCGCCACCCAGGAAGCGGATGCCGGAGTAGCTGGACGAGGCCACCGAGCGTGGTAGGTCGGTGGCCTCCATGACGACTTCGGTGAGCACGGTGTTCATGATGCCCAATTCGAGGCCGGCAACGACCATCATCACCACCAGTGCCCGCGGGGAATCGATGAACAGGGCGAAGGCCACCAGGGTCAGGCTCAGCAGTGCCAGCGTCGCGATCAGTACGGTGGTCCGCTTGAAACGACGCGTCAGTAACGGCGCCCCGAAGACGGAGGTCAGGGCCAGGCCCACGCCCCAGCCGGTGAACACCAAGCCGATGCCCATGGCTGTGAAGTGCAGCGGGTAGGCGGTGAATGACATGATCACGAAGAAGCCGATGTTGTAGAAGAACGCGACCAGTGCCATGACCAGCAGAGCGGGGTTGGCCAGTGCCTTGAATGGCGCGCCGATAGGGGTCGGTTCGTTCTTGGCGGTGGCCCCGCGCATCATGGTGGCCAGCAGGATGAAGCCCAGGGCCATCAGGACCGAGGTCCCGTAGAACGGCGCTTGCCAGGCAACCGAACCCAGCATCCCGCCGACCAGCGGGCCGATGGCCAGGCCAAGCCCGAGGGCAGCCTCGTAGAGGATGATGGCCGAGCTAGGGTTGCCCGTGGATTCGGAAATGATGGTCGACAGTGCAGTGGAAATGAACAGGGCATTGCCCAGTCCCCACACGGCGCGGAAGGCGATGATCCCTTCAATGCTCCCCGAGGAGCCCGCGCCGAAGGAAGACAGGACAATGACCGCCAAACCGATCATCAGTGTCTTGCGTGCCCCGATGCGGGAGGAAATGAAGGAGGTGAAGAGCATGGCCACGCCGGTGATCACCAGGTACGAGGTGAAAAGCAGCGAGGTCTGGGTGGTGGTCGCCCCCAGCTCCTCGGTGATGGAAGGAAGGATCGGGGAAACCAGCCCGATGCCCATGAAGGCAATCATTGAGGTGAACGCGACCGCCCACACAGCCTTGGGTTGCTTCATTTGGTTTCTGCGCTCGCCTTGTCAGGTTTGGAATCGAGGATTTCCGCAGCCTTGGCCAGAACCGCGATCTGTTCCTCGGTGAGATCGTTGAAGTCATCCTTGAGAACTGCGGCCAGGTCCTTTCCGCGCTGGATCAGGGTCTGGCGTCCGGTGTCCGTGATCTCGATGAGCCAAGCCCTTGAATCGGCATCGTCCTGCACCCGTTCGACCAGCCCCTGGGCCTCGAGGGACGCAACGATCTTGGTCATGCCCGGTTGGGAGATGCGGTTTTGTTCAGCCAATTGGCCGATCCGCATGGATCGGACGTCACGCAGGATCCCCAGCGTTCGGTAGTGCGAGGCCGACAGCCCGTGGTCGAGGCGCACCACAGCACTGCGCGAGAGTCGGTGGGTGGCCGCCAGCAGCTTGAAAAGGACCGGGCCGAGTTCGGAAGACATGAAACAAGTATAACGCAGTTATATAACTAAGTTAAGTAAATTGCGGTATCCCCGCCCCCTCATGGGCAAGGGGCACCGGGGCCGGTTAAAGCAAGGGTTTTCCGCGCTCGGCCGGCCGCCGGGTGGTGCTGCCCACCGGGGTAACCGGAACTACGCTTGAAGCATGAGCCTGGAACTGAACATCCCGTGCGAAACCGGAATCGTCACCGCTTTGCTTGATAACGCCGAAAATCCCACGGCGTTCTTGATCCTGGCCCACGGATCCGGGGCCGGAAAGGACCACGAATTCATGTCCGGCTATGCCCGGGCCGTTGCGCGCGAGGGTATCTCGGTGCTGCGATTCAACTTCCCGTACATGGATGCAGGCAAGAAGTTCCCGGACCGGGCGCCTCTGGCAATCAGCACGTGGAAACGGGTGCGCGAGTGGGCCGGATCCAACGTTTCCGGCGGACTAGCGGTATTCGTAGGCGGGAAATCATTTGGCGGTCGGATGGCATCGCTGGCAGTCGCCGAGGGCATGGACAGCCGGTCACTGATTTTCTTGGGCTACCCGTTGCATGCGCCAAAGAAGGAAAACAAGCTACGTGACGAGCACCTCTATCCATTGCAGGTGCCGATGCTCTTCCTCGAAGGCACCCGCGACCCATTCGCGAATCCGGAAATATTGAACCGTGTGGTCTCCGAACTAAACGAAGACAGCGAAGTCGTCTGGTTCGAAGGCGCCGATCACTCGTTCAAGGTAGCCCGCTCCGGCCGCACCATTTCCGAAGACGGAGCCGGGCTCGCCGAGACCACCGCAGATTTCATCCGCAGGCAACTGAACGCGGACTAGTCCATCAACCACCGGCCACCGCGTGGTCGGCACCGCCGGCATTCGCACCCAAATCCGAATTGTCGGTGGCCGGATGCTAGTTTCAGAGCTACGCCTAGGCAAAAGGAGCACCCGTCCCGTGTTTTTCCTCGATCAGGACCTGATCTACTCCGCATCCGACCTCGTGGTGGCCGCAAGCTGCGAATTCGCCTCGCTGAGCAAGCTCGACGAACGCCTGGGGCGCAGCGACAAGGCCGACTTCGGACCCGATGAAATGCTCGACCGCACCGCGGTGCTTGGCGACGCCCATGAACACAAGGTCCTGAAAGAGCTGCGCGCACAATTCGGCGACTACGACCCAACCACCGGCCGCGGCGTCAAGATGCTCGCCGCCGGAGTCCGCGGGGATCGGGCCTCGCTGGAGCAGGCACACGAGGAAACGCACCAGGCGCTGCTCAAGGGCGCCGACGTGGTGTTCCAGGCGACCTTCTTCGACGGGGAATTCGTCGGCTTTGCCGACTTCCTCATCCGCGAGGCCGACGGCTCCTACGCGGTGTGGGACACCAAGTTGGCCCGCCACGCCCGCGTCACGGCCCTGCTCCAGCTGGCTGCCTACGGCGACCAGCTCATCACCGCTGGAATCCCGGTCGCCGCAAAGACCACCCTGGTGCTCGGGGACAATACGCATTCGGTGCACCAGATGCATGAGCTGCTCCCGGTGTTCAAGGAGCGCCGGGCCCGCTTCAAGGCCCTCACCGCAGCCCACCGGGCCGCTTCCGACCCGGTGGCTTGGGGCCAGGACGGCATCGGCGCCTGCGGTCGCTGCGACTACTGCGCCGAGCAGGTGGCCAAGCACCGCGACCTGCTGCTGGTCGCCGGCATGAGCACAGTCAAGCGCAGGAAGCTCATGGAAGCCGGAATCACCACCATTGACGAGCTCGCCGCAGGCAACACCAAGGCACGCGACCCGCACCACAAGCTTGCCGAACAGGCCCGCATGCAGGTCGGGCTCGGAACCAGCGACGGGACCATCGGCGGGGTTGCCTACAAGGTCAGTGCCGGCCAGACCATTTCCCGGCTCCCGGAACCCAACACCGGGGACATCTTCTTCGATTTCGAAGGCGATCCGCTGTGGCAGGATCCTTTTGACGAGTCTTGGGGACTGGAATACCTCTTCGGCGTCATCGAGATCGATACGGCCGAACCGGTGTTCAAACCCTTCTGGGCGCATTCCCGGGCCGAGGAGCGCAAGGCCTTCACCGACTTCGTCGCCTACGTTGAGGCGCGCCGAGCGGTCTTCCCCCAGATGAAGATCTACCACTACGCGCCCTATGAGAAGAGCGCCCTTCGGAACCTCTCGCTGCGCCACCTGGTCGCCGAGGACACCATCGACCAGTGGCTGCGCGATGGGCTGCTGGTGGACCTCTACGACACCGTCCGCCACTCGCTGCTGATCTCCGAGCGCTCCTATTCGATCAAGAAGCTCGAGCCGCTCTACATGGGCGAGCACCTGCGCGGCGGGGACGTCAAGGACGCTGGCGCCTCCGTCGTCGCCTACGCCAAGTACACCGAGCAGCTGGGCGTTGAAGATGCCGAGGCCGGGCGGATCCTGGAATCCATCCGCGACTACAACGAATACGATTGCCTCTCCACGCTACGCCTGCGCGACTGGCTGCTGGGCCTGGTCCCGCACGAAACGCGCACCGAGTGGGTGGACGAGACGCCCCTTCCCGGCGTCGACGACGTCGAGCCCAGCGCTGAGGAAATCGCGCTGCGCGAGTACCTCGAATCCCTGCCGCAGGACCGGGCGCTGTCCAACGACGAGCGGGCCATCGCCATGGTTGCCGCCGCCACCGGCTACCACCGCCGCGAGGCCAAGCAATTCTGGTGGGAGCACTTCGACCGGCTCGATGCGCCCTTCGATTCGTGGGCCGAGACCCGCAACGTGTTCGTTGTCGACGAGGCAACGGTGCTCGAGGACTGGCACAAGGCAAGCACCAGGGCCAGGGTTGAATCCCGGGTCACCGAGCTGAGCGGCACCATGGCCGAAGGTTCGGACTTCAAGGTCGGCTCGAGCTGGTTTGCCATGTACTCCCAGCCGTTGCCTCCCGAACTCGAACCGAGCATGGCCGGGCGGGCAGGGCTGTTCAACGCCACTGTGAAGGAGAACGACGAACGAGTCGTCATCACCGAAAAATCCAACACCAAGGTCCCGCCGTTTGGCACCCTTCCGGTGGCGCTGACCCCGGACCAGCCGATCAACACCACCTCCCTGCGTGACGCACTGGCCGAGCTGGCCCGCACCGTCGGCGGTGCGCTGCCTTCCCTGCCCAGGCACCCGGGGATCGACATCCTGCGCAAGTCGGCACCGCGCTTCAAGACACTTTCCACCCCGCCGGTGCCCAACATCGTCAACGGGCACCCCGACATCGTGGGTGCCATCATCGAGGCATTGGGTGACCTGGACCATTCCTATCTGGCCGTCCAGGGACCCCCCGGCACCGGCAAGACCTACGTGGCATCCCACGTCATCGCGGCCTTGGTGAAACAGGGCTGGAAGGTCGGTGTGGTGGCCCAGTCCCACTCGGTGGTGGGCAACGTGCTCACCAAGGCCATCACCAGCGCCGGGGTGCATCCGGAGCAGGTCGCCAAGAAGCTTAAGGCCGGGGACAAAACCGAGGTCCCGTGGTCCGGCACCACCGACGACGCGGTTGAGGATCTGCTGAACTCAGATCAGGGGGCACTGATCGGCGGCACCGCCTGGACCATGACCGGCAAACGGGTCCCCGAAGGCTCCCTGGACCTGTTGGTCATCGACGAGGCCGGACAGTATTCGCTGGCCAACACGCTGGCGGTCTCCCGTGCCGCCACCCGCCTGCTCCTGCTGGGTGACCCGCAGCAGCTGCCGCAGGTCACCCAGGGTTCGCACCCGCAGCCGGTGGACGAGTCCGCGCTGGGCTGGCTCAGCGCCGGGCACCCCACGCTGCCCGAGGAGCTGGGCTACTTCCTGGCCGATTCGTGGCGCATGCACCCGGAGCTGTGTGCCAAGGTCTCGGCGCTGAGTTACGAGTCCAAGCTGCACTCGGCCTCCGCGGCCGCACAGCGTTCGCTCTCGCAGGTCCCCGCCGGGGTGGCCACCGTTCTGGTGGAGCACCGCGGAAACACCACCCAGTCCGTGGAGGAAGCGCACGAGGTCATCAACCAGGTGCGCGCCCACATGGGATTGTCCTGGGCCGGAGGCGAGGCAGAGTCCCCGAGGCCGCTGTTGGCAAAGGACGTCCTGGTGGTCGCCGCCTACAACGCGCAGGTGAACCTGCTGCGCATCGAGCTCGACGCGGCAGGGTTGGAAGACGTGAAGGTCGGCACCGTCGACAAGTTCCAGGGGCAGGAGGCGCCGGTGGTCATCGTCTCCATGGCGTGCTCCTCGGCCGATGACGCGGCCCGCGGCATCGACTTCCTGCTGAACCGCAACCGGATCAACGTGGCAGTCTCGCGCGGACAATGGCGGGCGGTCATCGTGCGCTCCCCCGCGCTGACGCACTTCCTGCCGTCCACCCCCGCTGCCTTCGCACAGCTCGGGGCGTTCCTGGCTCTGGGGTCCTGAGCCAGCGGGCCGACCAACCCGGCGGCACCCCCAGGGATTCATGTCCGGTTCGCCGGTGGGACACGTCCGTTGGAGAAGATTGGGCATGACCAATTCACATGCACCGCTGGACAGCCGTATTTTCGCCACCCAGCCTGTCGCCGTGCGCGCGTTGGCCGAAGAATTGCGGCGCAGCCCCCGTGCGTCCGCGGCCATGTGCACTCCCTTGGCGTCCACCCGAATCGGAGCACGCCCACCGGTTCCGGGCCAGCGCCACCAGGACGGCGCCATGCACCCGGACAGAGAGGCCGGAACGGCGGGCGTCGAGACAAACACCTGCTCTCCGAGCATGACGAAGTGATGCGCGGTGATGGGCGCGCGGTCGGCGTCGCGTGCTAGAAATGAACCCATGAATACGCGTGTACTGGCAGGCAAGAACGTCAATCCCCTGGGCTTCGGGGCCATGAACATCGCCCATGGCTACTCGGACTTCCCCACCGACCGGGAAGCCGGGCGGCTGCTGCACGACGTGCTGGATGCCGGGGTCGACCACCTTGACACAGCAACCCTGTACGGCGGGCACCGCAGCGAAAACCTCATTGGCCAGCACCTGAAACAGCGCCGCGGCGAGTACCTGCTGGCTTCCAAGGGCGGGCTGGCTCTGGTCGATGGCCGCGGGAAGATCGACGGGCGCCCCGAAACTCTCCGCGCCCAGGTCGACGCCTCGCTGCAGCGCCTGCAGACGGAGCACATCGACCTCTATTACCTGCACCGGCTCGACCCCACGGTCCCGATCCAGGAATCGGTCGGCGCGCTGGCCGAGGCCGTGGCCCAGGGGAAGATCGGCGGCATCGGGCTTTCCGAAGTTTCGGTCGCCACGCTGCGGATTGCGCACGAGGTGCACCCGATTGCCGCGGTGCAAAACGAATACTCGCTGGCCACCCGCAACCCGGAGCTGGGCATGGTGGAGGCCTGCGCCGAGCTGGGGACGGCGTTCGTGGCATTCTCCCCGCTCTACCGGGGCTTCCTTTCGGGCAACCTGCGTGGCATCGACGCGCTGGCCGAAGGCGACATGCGGCATCACATGCCACGCTTCAGCGAGGAAAACTACCCGCACAACCTCGAGCTGGTCGACCGCCTCGCACGATTGGCAACACGCCTGGGGACCACCGCCGCCGCGCTCTCGCTGGCCTGGGTGCTGGCGCAGGGCGAGCATGTCCATGCCATCCCCGGAACCAAGAACCCCGGCCACTTCGCCGAGAACCTCGGTGCACTCCGGCTTTCGCTTTCCCCCGCCGAGCTGGCGGAGGCCGGGGAGATCATCAACCAGTCCACGATTGCCGGGGCGCGGTACAACGTCCACCAGCAAAAGACCATCGACAGCGAGGAATTCCAGGAGGCCAGGTAGGCAGGACCGTCTACTTCGACTTGGGCCGCTTGGGGTCTATGACCTTTTGCGCCTCGGCCCCTTCGATTCCGGTCAGGGCCGTGGTCGCGGCCACATAGTCGTAGCCCGCCTCCCGCCTGGTCGCCCGTTCGATGCTCCGTCTCGGTCGGGCCTTCCTGTTCCTGACTGGGGAGAACCATGACGCACCCGGAAAGGACCAGTCCCGAGGCTGCCAGCAGTGCGAGCGCCGTTGCCGACCGACGACGCGGTTTCATCACCTTTCCCTCGCAGATAGCCCAGGAACGAAGGAAAAACCATCCGCCGGCCCGGTCACCGGTGTGGTTCAACCGACCATACCCGGCTGGTCCCGGGCCTTAATTCGCTGCGCCGATGGACTAGGATTGTTTGGTCAATCCCCAGCAAAAGGACCGTGATGCGACCTACCCACCAAGCGAGCCCGCTGTGGAGTCAGACGCAACAATTCAGGTCGTCCGCCGCCTGGAAATTGCTCTCCACCGCACCTTGGGCCGTGGCCTTCCTGCGCGCCGAGTTCACCAGCGCCAAACCCCGCGTGGGACTGGAGGTCTTCCACGCCTCCCTCGAATCCTTCCTCAAGGTCGTACGCTCCGAAGACCCGGGCTTCAATGACTCAATGGGAGCTGCCCAATACGCCGATGCCTGGGTGCGCAGCCAGTTCCTGGCCCGCCCGCTGGTCGACGGACACTTCGTCTACGAACCGACGGCGCAAACCGCACGGGTGCTGAAATTCCTGTCCGATTTCTCCGGGGACCGTACCAACCTGAACTCCTCGCGGCTGAACACCCTCCTGGTGTCCCTCGAATCGCTGGCCCATGAGACGGACCCCGATCCCGCCGCACGCATCCGCGCCCTGGAGGCGGAGATCGCCCAGCGCCAGGAAAAAATCGCCTCCCTGCGCGACGGGACCTCCCCGGCGGTGCTGCCGCGCGAAGGCGCCCTGGCCGCCACCCGCTCGGTGCTGGACATGGCCTCGGGGTTGCCTGCCGACTTCAAGCGCATGCGCGACGGCGTCCAGGAGATGCTCCACGCCCTACGCGGGGAAATCATGGAGTCCTCCTCCGCCAAGGGCGTGGCCGTTGGCGCGGTGCTGGAGGGCGACAAACAGCTGCGCAGCACCCCGCAGGGAGAGACCTTCCGCGGCTTCACGGAGTTCCTGAACTCCCCCGAGGCCCAGGTCCGGTTCCGCGAGGCGGTCAATGAGGTCCTCGAACGCGACTTCGTGGACGCACTGGACAACCAGGAACGCCACACCCTGGCAAACCTGCTGCGAGAATTGCGCCGCCAGGCCTCCGAGGTCCACCAGTCCTACGGCAGGCTCTCGGAGTCGCTGCACGCCTACGTGCAATCGGCCGAGTTCAAGGAAGCGGCCATCCTGCGCGAGGCGGTGCGGGCAGCGGAAGTCGCCGTTTCCTCCTCGCGCGTCCTGCACTCGCGCACGCCGGTGGCCCCCATCCGGCTGTACGCACCGCGCTTCACCTCGATTGCGGCATTGGGCATCTACGATCCCGACGAACATGTCGCCCCGCCGAAGCTGGCAGCCCCGCCGCCCCTGTCGGTCGCCGACATCCGGCGCACCCCTTCCACCCCGGGTCCCGACATCCCGGTGCTGAAGAACGCGATCGCCGCTGTCCGCGCCGCCTCCGGTGGTTCGGCGGGCCTGAGGGAAACCTACAACAGCCTCGGCGATGAACACCGGCACCTGAACACCATCAGGTACCTCATCGAGGCGGCCCGCAACGGCGGGGACCGCATTGACGAGTCCACCCTCGAGGAAATCAGCTTCACCCAGGTCAACGGTGTCACGCGAACAGCGTTGGTGCCGGCCATGAGCTTCACGAAGGATCCCGCATGAGCAGCCCACTTCCCACCGGCGCGATCGACGAACGCCGCCTCTTCGAGGGCGACACAGGTTCGTTCGAACTGCCGCTGCGCCAGCTGCTGGTGCGCCTGTTGCGCGGCCCCTATCTGGACGGCGTTGCCGAACCCCGGCTCTGGCAGTTGGTGCTGGACCGGCGGGCCGACATCGCCGCCTACGTCGCCGAGATCTTCCTGGTGCTCGAGGTGGACGCCAACCGCAAGATCGCGCTGCTGAGCCCCGTGGACTTGGAAGCGGCCCACACCACCGCGATTGCCCCGCGCCGTGCCCTGAAGCGCGAGGAGACCCTGCTTGCATTGCGTCTGCGGCTGCTTCTTGAACGCCATGCCGGTTCGGGCACGGACGCTGTCATCACCCGGGAAGCCGCACGGGAGATCCTGTTGGAGCACCGTGCCCCCGGGGACACCGACGACAAGAAGCTGGAAGAAAACACCGATGCGGCCCTGACCCGGCTGCTGAACCTGAAACTCATCCTGCCCACCGAACTGGGCGATGAGTACAAGGTCTCCGGAGCGCTGGCGCTGGCCTTGCCATTTGCCGCGATCGAGGAAATCCCCGAATACATCAAGGCCATTGAGCGCGTGGGCACCGATGACACCGAAGAATTCGAGTTGGAGACAGAAGAGCTATGAGCATTGAAATGACCCTTCCGCTCTCGGACGCGCTGAACCCCGGGCAGCACCGGCTGACCCAGATCCAGGTCATCAACTGGGGTACCTTCCATGGCCGGCACACCCTGTATGTGGACCGCGCCGGGACCTTGCTGACCGGGCACCCCGGCGTGGGCAAGTCGACCCTCTTTGACGGCATCGGGCACATCTTCCATGCCGCCCCGCGGCTCAATGAGTCCGCGCACGAGGCCTCCACCCGCAAGGACCGGCGCACCACCTACTCCTATATGCGCGGGCGCCGTTTCAAGACCGAGGCCGGCACCCTGTACCAGCGCCCCGGCGCCACTTGGAGCGCCCTGGCGCTGGTGTACGAGGACGGGCTGGGCTCGAACGTGTGCATCGGAGCGATCTTCGACCTACCCGCCAACGGGCTGGAGGGCCAGGTCGGAAAGCACTACGTCATGGGCGACCGGGTGCTGGACACCGCGGCCCTGGAGGAACACGGGGCACGCCGATTCACCCCCTCCTCGCTGCAGAAGTCGCTGCCCGGCTTCGAGGCCTTCGACGTGCACCGTGCCTTCGCCGAGAAGTTCCGTCGCCGCTTGGGAATCGACAACGACAAGGCGTTTTCCCTGCTGCGTACCCTGCAGAACGGCAAGGGACTGGACAAGGGGGTGAACCAGTTCTTCCGCTACGAGGTACTGGAAATCCCCGCGACCATGAAGGCCGCCACCGGGGCCATCGAAGACTTCTCGCACCTGCGAGGCATCCACCGCCAGCTGGAGGAGGCCCGCGCCCAACGCGACGCGCTGGCCTCGGTACCCGAGCAGAAGCTGCGCCACGATGAGCTGAGCGCCGAACTCGCCACACTCAACACCCTGGTATCCACCCAGCTTCCGGCCTTCGGCGCCCAATTGGCCACCCGGGCATTGCAGGGCGAAACCGCCATGCTCAGCGCCGCGGTCGAGACCAATGCGGCGCTGATCGAGGAAAGCGGCGTTCGCAAGGCCACCCTTGAAGCCAAGGTCGCGTCGCTCACCGAGCAGCACGAGGCCGGTGGCGGAGCCGGGCTGGCATTGCTGGAGCGCGAGGCCGAGTCCGCCCGCAAGAACCTGGCCGACCGCGAATCGGTCCTGCGCACCCTGCGGGAGAACTTCGAGGCCGTGGGCCTGAAATTCACGTTCACCGCCTCCGGCCTGCAGGCCATGCGCCGGCAGGCTGCCGTCAGCGCCGAGAATCTGGCCTCGATTGCCAAGGACGCGCGCACCATGGAATACGAGGCCATGGCATCGGTCATGAATTTGAAGGACCGTGCCAAGAAGCTGCGGCTGCAGATCGATTCCTACGCCAAGCGCGGCTCCAACATCGATGACAGGTCCATTGCCGCCCGCCGCGCCATTGCCGCCTCCACCAACCTGGACATCGAGGACCTTCCTTTTGCCGGGGAACTGATCGACCTGTCCCCCGCCCACGGCCAATGGCGGCCGGCCGCCGAAAAAGCCCTGCGTTCCCTGGCCACCACCCTGTTGGTGCGCGGCGAAGACATCAAAGCCGTCACCCGCGCCATTGATTCGCTCTCGGGACTGGGCCGGATCCGTTGGATGGACATCTCCAGGACCCCGCGCGATGTCGTCGCCGGCCCCGGGGACCTGGTGGGAAAGCTCGATTTCAAGCATTCGCCGGCCGGCACCTGGCTGCATGCCAAGATCGCCGCCGACTACCCGCTGGCCTGCGTCGATTCGGACGCAGGCTTGCACGTGCACGACAAGGCCATCTCCCTGGCCGGAACCATCAAGACCGGTGCGGGGACCTTCGAGCGCGACACCCGCGGCGTGGCGGCCTCCGACTACCTGCTCGGCTTCACCAACGCCGAGAAGATCTCCGAGTTGGAGACCAAGCTGGCGAAGCTCGAGGCCGAGACCACCAAGGCCGCCTCGGTGGCAGATGACCGTTCCGCCGCCAAGGACCAGCTGGCGGCCAAGCTGGCGCTGTTGGGCACCCTGGCCAGCGATGACCGCAGCTTCGCCTCGCTGGATGCCTCCGGCGCCCTGAACACCCTGCAGGACCTCGAAGCGCGCATGGCCGAAGCGCTGTCCCAATCCGGGGACCTCTCCCACGTGCGCCGCTCCCTGGAAGCGGCACGTGCCGAACTCGAGGAATGCGTCGGCACCCTGGCAGTGGCCCGCGCTGAAGCCACGACGCTCTCCGCCGCCTTGGAAAAAGCGCAAACCGCGCTGCGCGCCGCGGGCGTGCGCGACACGGCGACCGAGGACTGGGCAGCGGCGAAGCTTGCCGCCAGCGAGCAGCTGGCGCCGTTGGTCAGCCGACTGGACGAGGGCTCCCCGGTGGGCAGCGCCGAGCTGGAGGCCGCGCTGAACGCGCTGGCCCTGTCGCTGTCCGAATCCGGGGCCGAGCTCAAGCGCGAGGCGTACACGCTGGAAGCCTCGCTGAAGGACACCTTCCGGGCCTTTGCCCGCGAATTCGGCAATTCGGCCGCAGTCTCCTTCGGCACCTCGGTGGAGGCCGCCGGGCACTATGTCGCCCTGCACCAGGGCATCATCGAGCAGGGGTTGCCGCAGCACGAGGAGGAGTTCCGTGAATACTTCTCCAACCGCTCCTACGAGCGCTTCTCAGATTTGTTGCAGCTACTGGAAGAGGAACGCCGCTCGATTGCCGAGCGCATCTCCCCGCTGAACCAGATCCTCGCGGACGTCACCTTCGAGCACGGCTCCAAGCTGGCCCTCGAGGTCGCCACGACGATCCCTGACGAGGCCCGCGCGTTCCGCCAGGCCTTGAAGGACGCCTTGGCCGGTGCGTATTCCTCGCGCGGGGCGGGAACGCTCAGCGAGAGCTACAAGGCACTCGAGACCCTGGTGGATGCCCTGGATGATTCCTCGCGTGCGGCCTGGCGCGACACCGTGCTGGACGTACGCCAACACGTGACCATCAGCTGCAATGAGCACAAGCCCAATGGCGAGGTCGAGACCGGCCTGGAGCCCGGCACGCTTTCGGGCGGCGAGGGCCAGCGCTTCACCTCGTTCATCATGGGAGCCGCCCTGGCCTACCAGCTGGGCTTCGCCACGGCCGGGTTCACCGCCTATGGCACCGTGATGATCGATGAGGCCTTCATCCAGGCGAACTCCGAATATGCGGCAGCCGGCATCAATGCGCTGCAGGAATTCGGCTTCCAGCTGCTGCTCGCGGCCCCGGAGGACAAGATCGACCTGTCCCGGCACCTTGGTTCGGTCTGCGACATCATCAAGCACCCCGAATCCAATGTCTCCGGCTTCGTGGCCTCGGGCCGCTCCCCGGCCGTGGCCACGAGCATCATTTTGCGATAGCACCTCACAAAATGGTCCGCCGGCGCGTTTACAGGGTATGGAGATGACAACGAACCCCGCCTTCGAGCTGGTGGTGCGCCGGCACGGTACCACGGTGCTGCGCATGTGCACCGCACTGCTGGGCCCGGGAGCGGACGCGCAGGATGCCTGGAGCGAAACGTTCCTGGCGGCCTTGCGCGCATATCCGGGCCTGGCCAAGGGCGCCAACCTCGAGGCGTGGCTCATCACCATTGCCAGGCACAAGGCCATCGATATCCTGCGGGCGAACCATCCCGTGCCCATCGGGCAGCTCCCGGAAACCGTGGCGCTTCCCGAGGGCCTGGGACAGCTGGAGCTGCTCGAATCCCTGGGCTCGCTCAGCGAGCTGCAACGCAAGGTGATCGGCTACCACTACCTGCTCGGGTTTCCCTACGCGGATATCCCGGCGTACCTGGGCGGCAGCGCAGCTTCCCTGCGCCGGGCCGCGTCCGACGGGATCAGGGCCCTGCGCAAGGAACTTATCGAAGCGGAGGAAGAATCATGAGCGAACTTGAAATGCTGAAGAAGGACCTGGCCGAGCGCGCCGCCGCCGAGGGTCTGTTGGATGTCTCCTACCGGCTCGTGGACTCCCCGCTGGGACAGCTGTTGCTTGCTGCAACCGAACGGGGAATGGTGCGCGTCGCCTTCGCCCGCGAGGGCTTTGACACGGTGCTGGATTCCTTGGCGGCCAAGGTAGGCGTGAGGATCCTCGAACGCCACGCCCCGCTGGATGCTGCGGCGCGGCAATTGGAGGAGTACTTCACCCACCGGCGCGCCGGATTCGAGCTGGGGCTGGACCACTGCCTCAGCAGCGGGTACCGGCTGCAGGTGCAGCTGGCGCTGCCCTCGATCGCGTACGGGCACACCGTGAGCTACAAGGAACTGGCCCTGGCCACCGGCCGTCCGGCGGCCGTGCGGGCGGTGGGAACCGCGTGCGCCACCAACCCGTTGCCGATCGTGGTGCCCTGCCACAGGGTGTTGCGCAGCGACGGAGGCCTTGGTGGATACCTGGGCGGGGTGGATGCCAAGAGGGTCCTGCTCGACCTCGAACAGGACCCGCCGGGCTAGCTCTTTTTGCTAGGTCCGGGACACCGACGACAGAGCACGCGTCCCGGATTCGTGGCCGTCGGCAGCGGCTGTGTTCGGCTCGGAGCGGCGCACGGCCAACACCGTGACGTCGTCGGGGTTGTTTGATTCGGAGGCCAGGGCGTGCACGGCGTCAACGATGTCCTGGGCCGAGCCGGCGCGGCACGCCAGCTCCCCGACGCGGGCGACGGCGGCCAGTGTCCCGTCATAGAGATCCAGCACCCCGTCGCTGACGCTCACGATCATGTCGCCCGGAGCGAGGGTGATTTCCCGTGAGGTCCAGGTCGCGTCCGGCATCAGCCCGACGGGCAGCTCGCCCGAGGTCAGCCGCTCCCAGGTCCCGTCGGCGCGGACCAGCAGGCTCAGGCCGTGCCCGGCGTCGGAAAAGACAACGGTGCCGTCCTGTGCCCGGAGTCTTGCATGGAAGAGCGTGGCGAAGGCCGCGGCCTGGCTCAGTTCGGTGGCCAGGCAGTCGGAGGTCAGCGTCAATGCCGTCACGGGGTCTTCAATATTGCGGGCACTGCGAATCACCGCGCGCGTGGTCGCCGCGATCATGCCGGCCCCGGCACCCTTGCCCATGACGTCCCCCAGGGTGAACCCGATGCCCCCGTCGATCGCGTACCAGTCGAAGAAGTCCCCGCCGACGGCCTTGGACGGAATGCAGGCCCCGGCGGTTTCGTAGCCTTCGAGGATGGCTGCCTTCTTGGGCAGCAGGAACTTCTGGATTTCCGCCGCCCGGCTCAATTCCTCCGCGGCCGAGGCGGCCTCCGCGCGGGCGCTGCCCAGGTGCCTCCGGGCCCGAGCGGCCAGCTCGTTGACCACGGCCGCACCGATGGCGAAGACGGTGGCGCTGAAAATGCCGCGCGCCAGCTCATTGGGGTTGTTCTCCAGGTGCGCGCCCAGGGCGAAGGGAATCAGGACCGTCGAGATGGTCCCCAGCACCGCATAGAGGACGTAGCGGCGCCCCGGCCGGGAAGCGAACCAGAGCACCGGCAACAGGAGCAGCGAGGAGTAGATCGAGTGGGACTCTCCGGTCCCGTGCCGCAAAAAACCGGCGGCGATGAAGTCCAGCGCGGGGACGATGGTGGCAAAGCGCAGCAAAGCGGGACCGCGGAAGACCACCGCCAGCACCGTCGCCCCGGCCACCAGCACGAGCCCCACCAGCAGGGAGACAGGATTGCTGATGACCACGGTCGGTATCGCCATGGACATCAGCCCAGCGGCGATGAACAGTGCCGCGAAGGGCACCTGCTTGCGCAACGGGGAAAGTTCGTCGAGCCCGACCAGAACACGGGCAGCGTCTACGCCCACGGGTCGACCCCGCCTGCCGCGGATTCGGCGGGAAGGCGCCGGACCAGGACCGCGGTGAGGTCATCGTCGGGGACCTGCCGACAATTTAGTTCTCGGAGCGCGGCAGCCACCGTGGACGGCTCGGCCCCGGCAATCAGCGCGGCGACTTCGTCGAGTGCCGCCAAGGTGCCGTCATAGAGGTCCAGCACGCCGTCGGTGAAGCTGGCCAGGGTGTCCCCGGGCCGTAGCACCGCGGTGGAGGTCGCCCAGGATCCCGGCTCGCCGAGCCCCAACGGCAGCCCGTTGCCGTGCAGGCGGGTGTATGAGCCATCAGGTGACACGATCATGCTCAGGCCGTGGCCTGCATCGGCGTAGCTCAGCGTTCCAGTGCCCCTGTCCAGAGTGGCCAGGAAGGCCGTGGCAAAGGTGGCCGTTCGTTCGAGATCCCGGGTGAGCAGGTCGCTGGCGATGTCCAAGGCGGTGCCTGGATCGGAGGCGCCGGTGCGGTGTATCGCTCCCCGGACGGTCGCTGCCATCAAGGCAGCCCCCGTGCCGCTGCCCATCACATCGGCAATGGCCAGGTGGAGCATGGGGCCGTCTTCCTTCCACGAATAGAAGTCACCGCCGACTTCCGACCGGGGAAGGAACATGCCCAGGACTTCGTATCCTTCGGCGGCGGGGGCGGCCGACGGCAACAGCGCCTGCTGGATGCTCCGGGCCCGGTCGCGGTCGGCAGAGTCCTGGAGCTCGGCCTCGGCCCAGGCCCCCAGTTCGTCGAGTTGGCAAAGTTGGTCGGCACTCAGTTCGCGCGGACTGGTGTCATAGAGGCACAGCGTTCCCACGCGCATGCCCGGGGCGGCGTTGAGGGGCCTACCCGCATAGAAGCGGATACCAGCAGGCCCGCTCACGCCGGGCAGCTGCGCAAACCTCCGGTCGGCCGTCGCGTCGGGCACCACGAGGATTCCCGGGTCGGTGATGGCCTGGTTGCAAAATGATTCTTCCCGGGGGATGACCAATGTTGTCTGGGGGGACTTCACGTGGAGATTTGCGTCATCCACCAGGGTCACCGCGGCGATCGGGACATCGAACAGGTTCTTGGCCGTCCGCGTGATCCGGTCAAAGCGCTCCTCCGCAGGCGAATCAACAAGATTCAGCCGTTGCAACGCCGCGACACGGTCCCGCTCGGTCACGGTTGGTTCCTGGGCATGATGCACGTTTTTCTTCCTTTCTTCAGGTTCCAACTTGTCGATCGGCCCAGTGGTCAACAGGGTGTCGAATCCCTGGAAAGGACCCAGGTGTTGGTGCTGTCCTCACGTGAAAAAGTGAACGAGGTGACAAGGGCATGGATCAGTGCCAGGCCTCGTCCCGACTCGGCCTCGGGGCCGGGCATGCCCTTGGCATCGGTGTCCAGCTGGGGGTCGGTGGCGCCGAAGGCGCTGATCTCCGCCCGCAGGCTTTGGGTTCGGACGCTGATCTCGACGCCCAGTTCCACGGGTGTCGGGAACTCCGGCAGGGCATGCTGGACGATGTTCGAGGCGGCCTCGATCACCGCGGTCGCAAAGGTCATCCGGTCCATGTCCGGGACGAAGGGTGCATCGGCCCACAGCTCGTCGAGCAGGACATGGATCGCCTCGACGGACTCAGGGATGGCCTCGTCACGGAAGCTGCGGCTGGCGATCATCTCATTCATTCCCGAAAGCCTCCTCGGCCGAAGGATAGGCGGTCAGCACCCGGTCCATGCTTGTCAGTTCCAGGACCATCTTCACCTGGGGCTGCACTGCCGCGATGCGCAGGTCCCCGCCCGCCTGCCGGGCAGCCTTCAGGCACCCGATGAGCGCGCCAAGTCCGGAGGAATCCATGAAGGTGGTCTGGGCCAGGTTGATGACGATGCGGTGCGATCCGGAAGCCACAACCTCGCTCACGTAGGATCTGAGGCTGGGCGCGGAGACCATGTTCAGCCTTCCGGAAGCCACTACCTCCGTATACGTCCCATTGGCCTTGTGGCTAATCTCCATCGAGGTTCCTTTCTAGTTCCAACCGGGGCAACCGGCGATGCGTTCCTTGGATCGGACTACTTCCCGCTCGGCGTATAACCCCGGTACCGCACGGCCTTGAACAAGACGCTGAGCACCAGCAGGTCGAAGACGACCCAGGCCACGTTGACAAGCGTACCGAGCGGTTCGGCCAAACCCGCGGCAAGGCGCACAAGTCCGGCGACGGCGGCGATGCCAAGGAGAACGGCCACCGTGATCTGCGGCCGGATCAGGCTCCAGCGCGGCCCGCCCTCCTGGCGGTCCTTCGGGGTGACGGCGAAACCGAGGGGACGCCCAAACCAGACATTTCGTGCGGCAGAGGTGCAGGCCTTGATCCACGTGGGGAACAACGCCAAGCTGTACTGCTGGCCCCGCCACGTGGGGATGCCGCGGCCGGCGACGAGAAAGAGCAGTTGGTTCACGACCATGAACGGTATGAACCGGATGAAGAAATCGGTGCTCAGGCTGGTGACCGGCAGGACGCCGAACAACAGGTAAATGACGGGGGCGGCAAAATAGACAACGGCGGCGAAACCGCTCAGGTAGCTCCACATTGTGGAGAAGTACATCAGCCGTTGGCCCCACTTCAGGCCGCGCTGGGTCAGCGGGTTTTCCCTCAGCAGCACCTGGATGGTTCCTTGGGCCCAGCGCAGGCGCTGAGTCAACATGGTGCCGATGTCCTCGGGGGCTAGTCCATGGGCAAGGATCTCGTGGTGGTAGACGCTCTGCCAACCGCGGGCGTGCATCCGCATGGCAGTGGCCATATCCTCCGTCACGGAGATCGTGGCCAGCGGCATAAGGGGCTGGGCTTCCCCGGAACGCTCCACCGACAGGGCGTCCAGGACTGCCTGTACCGATTCCATGGCACCCAACGGGGACCATTCCCGCGCAGAGAGCCTTTGCACTGCATCGTCCGTGATCACCCGGACGCCGGCGTCCCCCACGGCCGTCAAATCCATGGCCGCGATCTCCTCAAGATCTGCCTGCAACGCGTGCACATCGGCCTGCACCAACGTGCGGACGGCCGTGTCCACTTTTTGTTGCACCTGGTAGGTGATTTCGCTCAGGGACCGGCCTGCGGCCAGTTGGTTGTTGGCATGTCGAATGGCGGCCTCAACCTCGTCCAGCATTCCCCCGACCACGGGCGAATCCGCATCCGCGGATTTCCGTGCCTGCCGGATTGCCTTCTTGGATGCGCCAAGCGCCCGGCGAATGCCCTTTTCGGTCTCCTGAACATAGCCGAGCAGGCCCAATTGCATCAGCGCCTCACGGCGTAGCACCGCGTTCGAACCGCAGAAGAATGCAGCGTTCCAACCGTCCTTGCCCTGTTGGATGGGTCCGTAGAAGAGCGGTGCCTGGCTGCCCAGTGGATCGTCGTTGGGGACATTGGTGAAATATTGCGGGGTCTGGACCAGCGCAACCCTTCGGTTGTTGAAGTACCCCAGGGTTCTCTCCAGAATTTCCTGCTCCGGGACTTGGTCAGCATCCAAGATCAGCAGGAACTCGCCCTCGGTGACCATCAAGGCGTTGTTCAGGTTCCCCGCCTTGGCATGCCTCGGCATGTTGTTCCAGTCCTCGCCGCGCGTGACGTACCCGAGCCCCTGCTCGGCCGCCAAGCGCCGTAGTTCCTGGCGGTCGCCGTCATCAAGGATCCAGGTGCTGTGCGGATGCCGGATGCGCTGGGCGGCCAGCGCTGTTTTCATGACCATTTCAAGCGGCTCGTTGTAGGTGGTGACAAAAACGTCCACAGTTGCACCGGCAGGCGGCGGCGGAGCTCCCGTCCGTTCCTTCAGGCGCCATACCGTCATGCCGAAGAGCAACACGTCGATCAGACTATAGGTCTCGGCGACAATCAGTGGGACGGCAATCCACCAGGCATCCCAATTCAGCGAGACGGCCCAGCGCCAGGCAACGTAGTTCACGCCGAGTATCAGCGTGAGAACCACCATCAGTCGCGTCCAGAACCGTGCCATGCCCAGCCTTCCAGCCACTCCGTTCCACGTTGAAAACCACGTGTCGCGCAGCCATGCGACGGCAAGGTCAGCCACTCGCCGAGCTCGCGGGACAAACCGAACATATCACGGTTGACAAGTTAGAACACGTCGAAGACGCCCACGTTGAACACCGTCCCACGGCCTCTGTGCGGACCGGCAATGCTGAAGGTCCTGCCCGCTATCGGGCAGGACCTTCAGTGCCGGAGCATGCCGGCAAGGCTATTCGCTGGCGAGCCCCTGCACCGGGGCCAGCTTCGCCGCCCGGCGGGCCGGGACGATCGAGGCGGCCAGCGCGGCAACGACGGACACGGCGATGACCCCTGCCAGCTGCAGCCACGGGATCGACACGCTCATGGCACCGAAGGCACCCATGACCGACTGGGCGCCGAGCAGCCCGTAGGCAGATCCGAGCAGCACGCCCAGCAGGGCGGCGACCCCGCCGATCAGCACCGCTTCGGTGGCCAGCATGGCCTTGAGCTGTCGGCGGGTCAGGCCTAGGGCACGGAGCAGCGAGTTCTCCCGGGTCCGTTCCAGCACCGAGAGGCTCAACGTGTTGGCCACGCCGATCAGCGCGATCAGCACCGCGACGGCCAGCAGGCCCGAGACGATCATCAGCAGCATGTCGATGACGGTGTTGAACATCTGCTTCTCCATGACCCCGCCGCCCACGGCGAATTCATCGACGTTCAGTTCATCGGCCATGTCGGTCTGCAGCGACCGCACCGCTGCTGCGTCGAGCTGGTCATCGACCTTCAGCCACAGCACCGTGCGGGCGTTTTGGTCCGTCGCCACGGATTCCTTGGTTACGCCCAGCATTGACGTGGCGGTGTCCCAGCCGATGACCGGCTGCAGCGCGTTGCTTTCGGTGACCAGCATGTCCAGCGTGCCGCTCTTGCCACCGGCACCTGTGGCCTCCATGGTCTTGCCCTCGTTGTTGGAGGAGACCAGGACCTGGCCGGCAGCCGGGACCTGCTTGCCGCTGTTGAGCACGGACTTGAGGTTTTCGGGATCGGTGGCGAAGATTTCCTGGCCGCTCTTGGAGTTGCCGACGAAGGTGAGTTCGGCCAGGCCCTCGACGCCGTCCATGGCCCCGACCTTGGACAGGGAGTCAGCGGAATAGGTGGTGCCGGAGTAGTCGTTGACCTCGACGTCCACCAGGTATTCACTGCCCAAGGCATCGCCCAGGGAGGTCTTGGCCGTCTGCGCGCCGACCATCATCATCGAGACCAAGGTGACGCCGATCAGCAGCGCTGTGGCGGTGGCGGTGGTGCGTCCGGGGTTGCGGACGGCGTTGAGGCTGGCGAGCTTGCCCGGAACGCTGGACCCGGAGGTCAGCTTGCCGATGGCCGAGACGGTCTTGGGCAGGAAGAGAGAGCCGAGCATCAGGACGCCGGGGAAGGAGAGCATCCCGCCGCCAAAGGCGATGAGGATGTTCCCTTGGATCGCGCCGAAGGCCAGGGCGGCGGCGCCGGCAAGGAGCAGCAGGAGCCCGAAGACGATGCGCACCTTGCCGGCCTTGTTGCCCACCGCCGCGTCGTCGGCCGGGCGCAGGGCAGCCAGCGGGGAGACTGACATGGCCTTGCCGGCCGGAACCCAGGCGGCAACCAGGGTGATCAGCGTTCCGGCCAGGATCGGCACAATGATGGCCTGTGCCGGTACCGCCAGGATGGCAAAGGACATCTCGGGAACGGTGGCACCCAGGATCGCGATCAGGCCCGCCATGATGCCGGTGGCCAGTAGCACGCCGGCGGCCGAGGCCAAGAGCCCGATCAGCAGCGCCTCGATGAGGACCGAGGAGCGGATCTGGGCGCGCAATGCACCCAAGGTGCGCATGAGGGCCAGTTCGCGGGTGCGCTGGGCAATGAGCACGGCGAAGGTGTTCATGACCACCAGCCCGGTGACCACCAGCGCGATCAGGGCGAAGACCAGCAGCACGATCGTGAGTTGGTCGCTGCCGCCGGAGAACGCGGCAACGTCCGCAACGATTTGCTCATCCGGGGTGTTGATGTGGAAGTATTTCAGGCCGGTTGCTTCCAGGGCGGTGGCCAGCGGGGCCTTGAGCCCCTGCAGGTCAACTCCGTCCTTGGCCGCGAGGGTGATGCTGCCGTAGCTGGCATCCCCGGGCCCCGAGAGGGCTTCAAACAGGGACTGGCCGACTGTCAGGTTCATGGCCGCGCCGGTGATCGGGTCGTTGGAGGCAGCGGTGATGCCCGAGACCTTGACCTGGCGGCTGACTTCCTTGCCCTCCGCGGTGGTCGAACCGACTTCCAGGACATCTCCGACGGAGATGTTGTATTCACCGGCGTACGTGGCATCGACGGCCACTTGGTCTCCGCCGGTGGGCAGGGACCCCGACGTGAGCGTCGTGGTGTTCAGCTTCGTGTTGGTGGCGGCGGTGTTTGCCGAGGCGTAGTAGTCCCTGCCCCCGGCGTTGACGCTCACCCCGGAGTTGGTGACGCCGTGGACGGCGGCCACGCCGTCAATGTCTTCGATGGCCTTCAGCGTCTTGGCGTCGAGGCTGTAGGTTTCGGGCCTTTCGCTGTCGTCCGCGTCCATGTCGGCCATGTAGTCGCCGGTGACAACGAGGTCTGCATTGGCGTAGGAGGAGCCGATGCTGTCTTTCAGGGATTCGGTGGCGGACGCGTTGACCATGAGCGTCGCTGCCAGGAAGGCGGTGCCGATCATGACCGCCAGGGTCACGGCGATGAAGCGCCGTGAATACGTCTTGAGGTTTGCCAGGGCTAGTTTCAGCACGGGGTCATGCACCCAACCCGGAAAGCGCCTGGGTGACCGTGTCGACGGTCGGATCCTCGAGTTGGCCGACCAATTCGCCGTCCTTCATCAAGAGCACGGTGTCCGCGTAGGAGGCCGCGACTGCGTCGTGGGTGACCATGATGATGGTCTGGCCCATCTCGCGGGTCGAGGAACGCAGCAGCGAGAGCACCTCGGCGCCGGTGCGCGAGTCCAGGTTGCCGGTCGGCTCGTCTCCGAAGACGACCTCGGGGCGGGTGAGCAGGGCCCGGGCCACGGCCACGCGTTGCTGCTGCCCGCCGGAGAGTTCGTGCGGCTTGTGGTTCAAGCGGTCGGTCAACCCCAGGGTGGTGACGATTGTCTGCAGCCACTCCTTGTCGTGCTTCTTGCCGGCCAGGGCCAGCGGCAGCAGGATGTTGGCTTCCGCGGTGAGCGTGGGGACAAGGTTGAAGGACTGGAAGACGAAGCCGACCTTTTCACGGCGCATCTTGGTCAACGCATCGTCATTCAGCTTCGAGATGTCTGTCCCACCAATGAAGATCTGTCCGCCGCTGGCATCATCCAGGCCGGCCAGGCAATGCATGAGTGTGGACTTGCCGGAACCCGAGGGGCCCATGATGGCGGTGAACTTGCCGCGGGCGAAGGAGACGTCGACGCCGCGCAGGGCCTCGACGCGCGTGGTTCCTTCGCCGTAGATCTTGGTCAGGCCCGTCGCGTGGACAGCGAAATCGGTGCTGGTATGAGGTGCAGTAATGGTCATGGTTCCACGTTATGTGTTCACTGTATGGTTTTGGATCATCCTGAGGGATCCTTTTATCCACCGCTTGGCTCATACCCGGGTATGAGACAGCATCCTCACAGGGTCCACCGATACGCTGTTATGCCTATGCTCTATTTCGCCGTCCCCACCGTTGCCCTGCTTGTAACGCTGGGCCTTGCTGCCAGCATTGCCTTGCTGGCCGCGCTACTTTGGTTCGCTTCCAGGGACAATGTCCGAGCGAAACGCAGCGTGCTGCTCGTGGCCATTCCCGCATGGGCCATTGGTCTGGCCGTGGCCGTGCTGCCCGCGGCTCCCCTGCCTGACCCTTCAATCCCGGCTGGTACCTTCAATTGGATTCCGTTCCTGGCGCACCGGGAACGCGACCTGGGCGTGGAGATGCTGGCGAACCTCGGGCTCTTTGCCCCGCTGGGATTGATGTTAAGCTTTTGTTGGCGTCGGTTCGCGGTGCTGAAAACCACCCTCTTGGTGCTGGGCATTTCAATCTGCGTTGAGGCCACCCAGTTGGCGCTGCGCAACAACCGCGCCTCGGACATCACCGACATCATCACCAACACCGCCGGCGGATTCATTGCGGCAATGATCGGGTGGGTGCTCGTTTCGCTCATCGGAAACAGGAAAGCCACGGCCGAGACCCCCGTCCCGGATTCACTGCTGGAGAGGTAGCACCGCGCAGTCCACGGCCCGATAATTATCGGATCAAAGGATTGAATTCTCCACTCTGGCTTTCAGCTCCACGTGCCATTGGGGTCGTGTTTAGCAATGTCGCGGAGCAGATGCTACGGATCTGATTCCAGTCAACGTGCCCTGGACGCGGATCATCGCAGCTCCCTGTCCCCGGGACAGTTCCCGCATGGACATAGAGATGTCCGAGCCGCTGTTCCAAACCACGTCGTGCTCCGACGTTTCGCCTGTTCGTGCCGATAGACTGGGCACACTTTCCGATTGTTTGGCTTGGAGTACCCGGTTTGGCTTTAAATATGTCTTTCCAGTCGCAGATCTATCGATCCTTGCCCGATCTGGAACGTTCCGATGCCATCGTCAACCGCATCTCCAAGGCGATCACTCTTGGCATGCTGCGCGTCGGCGAACGCCTACCCAACGAAATCGAGATGTCAGAGATGTTCGGCGTTGCCGCAGCCACCCTGCGCGACGCCTTGGCCGTCCTGCGCGACCAGGGGATCGTCGAGACCAGGCGCGGACGCAGCGGCGGGACCTTCATCCTGAAGCAACCGCAATTCCAGTTGGAGGCCATGCGAGAGTGGCTCATGACCACATCGATTGCCGAGATCCGGGATTTGGGCGACGAGCAGTCAGCCATTGCCGCGGCCACAGTCCGCCTGGCATGCGACCGGGCCGAGCCGCATGAACTGGAGAGGCTGCAGGATATGGCCCGCTCGTTGGTCATGGCCGACAGCGCCCAGGCCAAGGCAAGGGCCGATAGCCGCTTTCACATCGAATTGGCGGTGACTGCCCAATCCACCCGGCTGGCCAATGCCGAAATTCGGTTGCAAGCCGAAACGGTGGAGGTGTTGTGGTCACCGTTGGTCGATGAGTTTGATGCGGAACGGGCCACCGCGGAACACCTGGCACTGGTGCGGGCCGTGTCCGAAAACCGCAGCCAACAAGGGCAGCAATTGGTGATTGACCATATCCGACGCAGCACGCACCACCTCATTGATACGAAGCTGGCACTGAGCTACTCCACCGATTTGAAGGAAAACCAATGAGTCTCTCCCAACCGGCAGCCGCAGCGTTGGGGTCCATCTCCGGGTGGTTCAACGACGCATCGGCCGACACCTATGCGATGGCCGCCGCGGTCACCGACCTGCTCACTCGAGATGTCACCCCGGGCGCACTGGTCACGAAACACGATCTGACCGGGTTGAAGGCACTGGCATCGGATTTCCTGCAGCGGCATTCATTCGCTGTTGGGTCCGGGGCAACGTTCTCCTCGGCTCGGATCAGCGAGGGACAAGGGGTCCTCGAGTGGTGGACGCCAGGGCCGAGTGGGGCCGAAAAACTGGTATTTGACCTCGACCCGGATGGCGAGCGCTTTTACGACTACGAGCATCTTCCCTTCTTCAGCGCCGCTGAAAGGACCGGCGAGGCAACCATCTGGGGACCGTATGTCGATTACCTGGGATCCGACGAATACATTCTCACGCACACCGCCCCTTTCAAGATCCATGGCGAGTTTGCGGGGGTTGCCGGCTATGACGTGACAGTTCGGGCACTGGAAGAAATCTTCCTCCCCGCGTTGCGCTCGATCCCCGGCCATGCGGCCTTACTTAACTCCAGTGATCGGGTCATCATCGGCAACTCCGGTGCTTACCTCGTGGGAGAAAGGATCAAGGCCGCGCCCAGCGAAAGCCGGATCGTTCCCCTGGCGGTCCCGCACCTGGGCCTGTCCATGTTGGTTCCTGCGTAACCGCGTGGCGGGTCCAATACACTTCTGCCCGCCACTCGCATCAGGCAGTCTGCGCGTGCCGAGCCAGTTGCAGGCGCCGCAGAACGGCCTGTTCCACCAAGGCTCCGATGATCGCGCGGCGGTCTTCAGCGGATCCGTCCCGGTCCTCCGGATGCCATTGCACGGCCACGACCCAGGTTTTCCCGGGGTGCTCGGTACCCTCCACGATCCCGTCGTCGGCCACGGCGCTGACGATCAAGTCAGTTGCCACGCGGTCCACGGCCTGGTGGTGCCCGGAACGCACAGTGACTCGCTCACGGCCAAGGATCCCGTGGATCTTGCTACCTTCAGACAGAGTCACCCATTCGTCGAGGAACATCGGCTGGCCGGATTGCCCCTGGTGCAGGGTCGAGGGAACGATGTCCGGCACCAATGTCCCGCCGAGTGCCACGTTCAAAAGCTGGGATCCCCGGCAGATGGCAAGCAGTGGTTGGTCCTTCTCCAGGGTCCGATGGATCATGGCGACGCAGAATTCATCGGCGGTGCGGTCCACCCCGTAGGCCTTGGGGATCGGCCCTTGAAGTTCGTACAGCGACCCGTCCACGTCGCCGCCGCCGAGAAACAAAACGCCGTCGGCTTCCTCGGCGGCCAGCGCTGCCTGTGGGTCCGCCGCGGAGCTGTCGATCAGCACAGCGCGGGCACCGCTTTCGAGTAATTGGTCGAAGGCACTGCGAGTGAAGTCGCGCATGATCCTGTGGCTTTCCCCAACCATGCCGGGGAAAGTCAGTGAGACCACCACTGCCACCAGCGGAGCATCCGGGGGAAGCAAGTCAAACCCTTCCGGGATGACCTCGTCCAGGGTCAATACCCGGTCTTCTCGTGGATCGGTGCTCATAAACTCAAAACCTCCAAGGTTTTCGTCTGCTCGCGGTGGGACTCGGTGGCCCGGCGAGTCCGGGCTGCCTCGACGACCCAGCTGAAAAGTGCATGATCGGTGGCCGACGCCTCGGCCAGATCCTCGGGATGCCATTGGACCGCCAGCAGCGATGCGCCAGGAACCTCCAGCGCCTCAACGACTCCGTCCGGCCCCGTGGCGGCAACCCGCAACCCCGCGCCGATGCGCTCGACCGCCTGGTGGTGGTACGAGGATGTACGCACCGGGGCATGCCCCAAGACCGCGGCAAGGAGAGTGCCGGGCTCGCAGGTCACCGGGTGCTCGGCACCGCGGTGCTGGATCTCACCGGGTGCCAAATGGCCCACCAGCGTTCCGCCGTGGATGACGTTGAGCAATTGCATGCCCCGGCAGATGGCCAGGGTCGGGATCCCTGAATCGAGGCAGGCCCGTAGGAGGCCGGCCTCATAGCCGTCCTGTCCCGGGTGGTCGGCCGGCCAATAGTGCTCGTCCGGCTCGCTTCCATAGCGGCGCGGGTCGATGTCGGCACCGCCCGGAATGACCACCCCGTCCAGCCGGGCGAGCTGTTCGGCGGCCGACTCGCTGCTGCCCGGAAACAGGACCACAGGTTCCCCTCCGGCCCTGTCAATGCCGGCCAGCACCCCGACGGCCACTGCAGCCCCAGCGAAGCGCATGCCCTGCACCTTGGCCGACCACATGCCCGGGACGCCTATCAGCGGGCGGCGGGCGGCGCTTGGACCGCCCGTCATGCCCGGCTGCCCGCGATTGCCTCGAGGCTGTGCCCCAACGGAAAATCGAGCGTTGGCATCCAGGTGTCCCACACCTCGCGCAGGCTGCCGTCGGCAATCACGGCGGCCAGTGCAATGTTGAGTTCCTCGCGCAGGAAGAGGTTGTCCTTGGCGACCCCGATCCCCCACGGGTTGCGGGTTGCCACGGTAAAGGCCACGTCGTAGCGCGGGTCATCGCCCAGCGGCACCAGCACCACGTCATCGTCGACCATGGCATCGACGCTGGAGTCGGCGACCGCCGCCAGCATGTCTTCATAGACGGTGTCCCCGCTGAAGGGAACGATGATCGCCCCCTCGAAGGTTCGAGCCAATGCCATATTGGCGCTGCCGTCGATGGCGGCCACCCGGTACCCGACTATGTCGGCCGGGGTGCGTGCAGGGTCTCCCTTGCGCACCAGCACCGTTTCATCGAAGACCGCATACGGGCGGGTGAAATCCACGACAGCCTGGCGTTCGGGAATGATGCCCTGTCCGCACCACACCGCATCCACCTGGTGGTCGCGTACCGAGGGCAGCATCTCGTCCCATCCCATAACGACCCATTCGATGGTCCTGCCCATGCGCGAGGCCACAAGTTTCGCGGCGTCCGGTTCGTATCCGGTGCGTTGTCCGTTGGAATCGAGGAGCGAAAAGAGCGGCGGCGCGTCAGCGTCGATGCAGGCCAGTTTGAGCGTTGTCATTACGGCATCGTCTCCCAGTACATTTCGCGGTCCCATTCCGTGATCGAGCCGCAGTAGCGGGCCCATTCCTCTTCCTTGAGCTTGGTGTAGATGGACACCAGGTCCGCCGGCAGCTGCGAGGTCAGGTAGGTGTCCGAAACGAACGCGCCGATGGCGTCGCCGAGGGTCAGCGGCAACTGGGCACCGAGCGCCGGCGCGTTGTCGCAGGCCTCGTCGGGAGCGCCCGGTTCGAGCTTGCGGTTGATCCCGTCCTCCATCGAGGCGATCAGCAAAGTGTGGGACAAGTAGGGGTTCACCGCCGCGTCCGGCACTCGGTACTCCATCCGGCCGTTGGCAGAGATCCGGATCAGGCAGCCGCGCGAGTCAAGGCCCCAGTTGGCGGTGGAGGGAGCAAATTGCCCGGCGTCCCAGAACCGCTTGTAGGAGTTCACGGTGGAGGCCATCACGGCCATGGATCCCTGGGCGTGGGCCAGCATGCCGCCAATGGCGTGCCGCGCGGTTTCCGAGACGTGCAGTTCCAAACGTCCGGCGTCCTCGATGACGTTGGTGTCCCCGTCCCAGAGGCTGAGGTTGTGGTGGCAGCCATTGCCCATCTGGCCGTTGTAGGGCTTGGGCATGAAGGAAGCGGTGACCCCGAACTCGCGGGCTACCTGCTTGCAGATCTGCCGGTAGGTGACCAGCCGGTCGGCGGTGTTTTCCACGCGGTCGTACATCCAGTTCAGTTCGAGCTGTCCGTCGTCCTCGTAGTCGCCCTCGATCATGTCCAGGCCCATGGCCTTGGAGTAAGTGACGAGCTTCTTGTAGATCGGGCGCATGCGCTCGAGGTTTTCCACTTGGTAGGCGGGGCTGGAACCGGGCCGCTTGACGACCTCGAGTCCGGGGCCTTCCCAGGTCATTTCGGGCTCGGTGCCGGAGCGCACTTCGAAACCGGTGCGCTCGGTGAACGCCGCGTGGGTGCGTGCCAGGAGGGAACGCGTGTCGATGGCAAGCGGTCGACCGCCGACCTCCGGCAGGTGCGGGGGCTCGTAGGCGGTGCAGAAGATTCGGGCGACCGAGGTGTCCCAGGGCAGCACCACGAAGGATTCGGGCTCCGGCAGGGCCCAGAACTCGCGGGCCTCGATGCCGCCGCCGATCAGGTTTCCATGGCGGTCGTTTTGGAGGTCGGATAGCGCCGTGCGGTGGAAGCAGATTCCCTTTTCCAGGTTGCGGCGGAAGTGGTTGGCCGGGACCATCTTGGCGACCACGCGCGAGCCAATGGTGGGCAGCGCGTAGTAGATGTACTCGACCCCGGCGGCCTCGATTTTCGCCGCGAGATCCTTGACGATCTGGGGTTCGAGGTTGCGTGCCTGGTGCCGGGAAAAGGATTCACGGTCCAGGATGGCGTCGGATTCGGTTCTCAGTGCTTGCAAGGTCATGGGACTCAACTCGTTTCTTCTGGAAGTCTTAGTTGGTGACAAGTGCGCCGGCGTCGAGCACCAGCTGGCGGTAATGCAAGTGCCGCGATGCCGGCAAGCCGGCGTTGACGACGCCTATGAGCGTGTTCCCGCGGTAGTAGCCCACCGCGACTCCCTCCTGGGGCTGGCCGGGGTCGCCCTCCAGGATTCGGGTTTCCTCGGCGAGGGCAGGGGAACCGACGCCGTTGATCCGGGTTCCGAAGATCTCGGTCCAGAAAGACGGAAGCGGGGCGGGGGCCTCTGCCGGCGCCCGGCCTGCGATCCCGGCGACCAGTGCCGAGGCCGCAATCTTGGCAGTGTCGGTGGGCGTCGCCCAGTGCTCCACGCGCCGGGCGGGAAGCCCGCTGCGGACATCGGGGTACCGCGCGATGTCACCGACGGCGACGACGTCTGGCATCGGCTGCCCGTCGGCGGCCAGGACCCGCAGGTGCCTGTCGCATTCCACGCCGTCGCCTAGGTCCAGTCCGTTTCCCTGCAGCCATTCGACATTGGCATGGGATCCCACGGCCTCGATGATCACGTCCGCAGACACCGTGCTGCCGTCGGAAAGCTCGATGCCGGTGCAGGATCCATCTCCCCGATAGGCGACCACGGAGACCGCCTCCCGGCAGTCCACACCGCGACGCGAGAGCATTTCCCGCACCCCGGCGGAAAGTGCCGATCCCAGAGGTCGCTCCATGGGGCCAGTGCGTCCCTCCACGAGGGTCACTGCGCAGCCCAGCGAGGCCGCGGTGGCCGCGCTTTCGCATCCGATGAACCCCGAGCCGATGACCCCGACCCGGGTTCCCGGCAGCAGCACCGCGTGCAGGGCCAGGGCGTCTTCAATGCTGCGCAAGACGTGGCGTCCGGCCAGGGGTCCGGGAACCGCAACCCGGGCCGGACGCAGCCCCGTGGCTATCACCAGCCCATCGAAACCAAGTTCTTCCCCGTCGTCTAAGGTGACGGTTCGGTCGGCGAGGTTGGAGGCGGTGATGCGGGTTCCCAACCGCCACTGGATTCCGGTGGCACTGCGTCGGGGCCTGAAGGCCAGCCTTGCAAGTGCCTCCTGGGGGGTTCCTGGTTCGGCCAGGACCTCCTTGGAGAGCGGGGGCCGATTGTAGGGCGGATGATTTTCCTCCCCGATGACCAGGATTTCGCCCTCCCATCCGGTTGCCCGCAGCTGTTCGGCGGCGCGTAGTCCCCCGAGCGAAGCGCCGACGACGATGATCCGCTCGCGCATGGCTAGTCCTTCACGAAGATGGCTTGGACCGGACACACATCGATGGCTTCCTCGACTTCGTCCAGCAATGCATCGTCGAAAGTTTCCTCGAATTCAAGGACCCCTTCGTCGCTCATCGAGAAGACTTTCGGGGCGGCGATGGCGCACTGGCCATGGTTGTCGCATAGTTTACGGTCGACGGTGATCTGTGCCATGGTGGAGCTCGTTTCCTTAGTGCTGGTGGTGATGTGAAGCGGTGGACGGGGCCTAGCGACGCTTGGTGAATCCGATGGGAAGCCGGATCGGGCCGGTGTTGCCCGAGTCGGGCAGCCATTCGTCCCCACCGGTCAGGTGCGGGTTGGCAAGCCGGCTGGCCAGCAGCGGAAGCGCTTCACTCATGTCGGCGCGTGCCACGAAGTGACCAAGACAGTGGTGCACTCCCCCGCCAAATCCGTAGTGGGCGGGGTGCTCGCCAAGCAGGTCCAGTTCGGGGTTGGGGAAAGCGAGCGGGTCGGTGCCGGAGGCCTGGGTAAACAGGTGCACGGTGGTGCCGGCGGCGATCTCAAGCCCCTGGTAGGTGAAGTCTTCGACAGCCTCGCGGGTCACCCATGTGACTGTCGGGTTGATGCGCATGACCTCCTCCACGGCTTTGGCCCCGAGCTCCGGTCGTTCGGCCAGCAGTTCCCACTGGTCCGGGTTGCGCATGAAGGACTGCATGGCCAGGCCCAACTGGTTGCGGGTGGTGTCCATGCCCCCGAAGATCAGCAGCACCAGGGCGTTGCGGAGTTCCTCGTCGTTGAGCTTGTCGCCATCCCGGCTGGCCAGGACCAGCCGGGAGACGAAGTCTTCACCCGGGTTCGCTTGGCGATCCTTGATGAGGTCCTCGGCGTAGGCGTAGAGCTCGGCCACTGCCGCGTCGACCTTGTCCAGGTCCTGCTTGAAGGTGACGCCCAATGCAAGTCCGATCGTGGAGGCAAGCCGGGCGATGGTTGGCCATTCGCTTTCCGGGATGCCCAACAGGATTGTCAGCACGCGGGTGGCGTACGGTTCGGCGAAGTCTCCGATGAACTCGCAGGAACCGCTGTCGATGAAATCGTCGATGAGTTCGTTGGCCAGCGACTGAAAGCGTGGAACCAGGTCCTTGATCAGCCGCGGGGAAAATGCCGGGTTGAGCAGGCGACGAATCCGGTGGTGGTCCTCTCCCTCCAACACGAGCAGATTCTTGGTCCACCAGTCAAAGAACAAGCCGCCATGCACGCCGTTGTGCGCGGGCCACTTGGCACTGCCCTGGATGAGCTTGGGGCTCTTGAGCAGCTTGCTGACTTCGTCATAGCGCAACACGGCGATGCCGTAGTTGGTTTTCGCAAACCAGCTGGCCTCGCGGGCGTTCCGGAGCTCTTCGGACTGCATGGCGAAGCTCGGATCAGAGATGTCGAGATAGGGGACGTTGAGTTGGTTCGGGGCGGTTTCGACACTCATGGTGTGATCCTCTCGTGGTGGTATTGGTCTACTTTGGGCGCTTGGCCGACGGCTGACGGTGCTTGCGTGGTTTTAGCTGCCGGCGGCGGATACCTGGGTATTGATGGCATCGGCGGCGGGGGCGTTTCCCTTGAGGTGGGGTTTGCGAAGCGCCAGATACAGGCCCCCGATTCCCAGGACGAAGATCGAGGAAATCAAGACGATGTAGTTGGCGAACCATCCCGCTTCCGGTGTCCGCGGCCAGGCCATGTTGATCATGCCCAGGACGCCCCACAGCAGGGCCATCACGTTGACCGGAACGCCCCAGCGACCAAGCTGGTACTTGCCTGCCGGCTTCCAGCCCTTGAGCCTCGCCCTCAGTGAGGCAAGCACGACCATTTGGAAACCCAGGTACATGCCCATGGCTGCGAAGGAGATAATGGCGACCAGCGCATCTTCGGAAATCTTGGAACCGATCACGACCAGCGCGGGGAACACGCCGGCGATCAGCAGTGCATTCGGCGGAACGTGGCGGCGATCGCTGAATCGGCTGAGCAGGGAACTGAATGGCAGAATCCCGTCGCGGGCCATCGAGTAGGTCAGGCGGCTCGCGGCGGCCTGCAGGCTCAACACGCAAGAGACAAACGAAATCAGGACAACAGCGAGCACGATCTTGTATCCAACCGGACCAAAGGCCGCCAGCAGCACACCGACAAGTGGGTCGGAGTCGGCACCCGAAATCACTGCACCGAAGTCGGGGACTGCGAGAATGAGCGAGAGGCAGACGAACATCGCCGCCGCTCCACCGATGTAAATGGTCATGCGCATGGCCTTGGGGATGGTGCGGCCCGGGTTCGGGACTTCTTCCGCCACGTCACCGCAGGCTTCAAAGCCGTAGTACTGGAAAATGCCTATCAGTCCGGCGGCCGCGAAGGCCACGAAGTAGTCGGAACCTTCACCGGCACCGAAGGTGTCAAAGAGGACCCCCAGGTCATGGTTGCGGTGGCCGATAATCAGCCAGAGGCCGACGACGACGGCACCGCCGAGTTCTGCGATCAGGCCGAGCATGGCGACCTTGTTCAGGACTCCGGTGCCGAGGAGGTTGAGGCAGGTTGCCAGCGCGATAATGACCAGCGCCGCCAGGATGGTTGCGTTGACGCTGCTTTCCAGTCCGAGGAATGCAGCAAGGTACGGGCCAGCGCCGTATGCAACAGAGGCAATCGTTGTCAGAAGCGCGACGAGGTAAACCCAGCCATTCATCCAGCCCCATTTGCGGCCCCACAGGCGTCGCGACCACGGGTATACCCCGCCGGCCACCGGGTAGTTCGACACGATTTCACCAAAGACCATGGCGACGAACATCTGCCCGACTCCCACGATGAGCAATGACCAGAACATTGGGGGCCCGGCGGTGCCCAACGCGATTGCGAAGAGAGAATAGATTCCCACCACGGGCGATAGGTAGGTGAATCCCAGCGAGACGTTCCCCCAGAACGTCATTTCCCGCTTGAACTGGGTTTCATACTCGTAACCGAGAGCTGCCAGGTGTGCGGCGTCCTCGTCATGCGTGTGCGATGAGGCCTCAGGTACATTACGTGACTCTATGGACACGACGTCTCCTTGTTGGATTTCGATGAATGGATCGAGTGAACCGAGCCACGCACCCTTGTGACTTGCATCACGTGGCTTCCGGTAAAAAAAACTATAGCGTTGAATGATTTAGCGCACAAGCCCTCGAACTAGAATCCCCCAAGAGAGACAGCCGACCGACAATGCCCACAATTTGCGCAAAGACGCTTACAGATCACGGACTTCATCGTCGAAGGCCTGACGTTATGGATACGCGAAGACAATGGCACGAAGCGTTGCTCCTTGACTTATTACCTACATTTCTAAATGTAAAATTAGGACACCGAATGCTCTTGCCCGGCTGGCGCGGGACCCTGTTGAGCCGAGGAAGCTCGGTCATGGGCACTTGGGTGAAGAGTCGACAAAACGAAAGCGCTCGTGGTCCAGTTTCAAAAAACTAGACCACGAGCGCTTCATTCGATGTCCGATGTCCCGCCGCACGGGTTGGTCCGCGAATCGGCTACTCGTGCCGCTCGTGCTCCGGGGCCTGGTGGCTGTGGGACTCGATCTGGAAGGTCGAGTGCTCGATGCTCACCTCGAAGTGCTCAGCCACGCACGACTGCAATTCACCCAGCAGGGTTGCCGCGGCGCCGGTGTGGAACGCTTCGTCCTCCACCACCACGTGCGCCGAAAGGATGGGCAGGTTCGAGGCGATCTGGCTGGCGTGCAGGTCATGGACGGCCAGCACCAGCGGGTGCGAAACCAGGTGGGCGCGGACGTCTTCGAGGTCAAGGCCCTTGGGGGTGGATTCCAACAGGATGTGCGTGGTCTCCCCCAGCAGCTTCAACGCACGCGGGATGATCAGCGCAGCTATCAACATGGCGGCGATCGAGTCCGCCTGCATCCAGCCGGTCGTGGAGATGACGATCGCGGAGATGATCACGGCAACGGATCCCAGGGCGTCGTTGACGACTTCCAGGAAGGCGGCCCTCATGTTCAGGTTGTCCTCCTTGCCGGAAGCCAGGATCAGCATCGAGGCGACATTGCCAAGCAGGCCGATGATGCCAAAAACCAGCAGACCGCCGCCGGAGATTTCCGTCGGCTCGAAGAGGCGGCGAACGCCGTCGATCAGTGCATAGACACCCACACCGAGCAGCAGGGCCGACTGGAGGGTCGCGGAGAGCACCTCCGCCCGGCGGAAGCCCCAGGTGCGCTTGGCCGTGGGCTTTCGCATGACCAGCGTGGCCGCGGTCAGTGCCAGCAGCAGGCCGGTGGAATCGGTGAGCATATGTGCGGCATCAACGAGCAGCGCCAACGAGTTGGTGAGAAATGCACCGATCAACTCGGCGATGAGGATCGTCGCGGTGATGCCAAAGGCCCAGGCCAGCTTCTTGCGGTTGGTGGTGGCCGAACCGTGGTCGTGGTCGTGGCTCATTGGCGCACGCCTTCCTGCGCCCGGGAAGAATCATGGACCGCGGTGAAGTCGTGCGTGTCCAGTTCGTGGTCTTCACTGATGCCGATGTAGTGGTTCGCATCCCCCAGCAGCTCCAGCAACAGCTGCGGGTTTGCCAGCGAGAACATGCTGGCCCGACCCTGTGCCCGCGAGGTCACCAGGCCGCAGTCGCGGAGGCAAGAAAGGTGGGCGCTCACGGTGCTCTGGGCCAGACCCAGGTGCTCGGTGAGTTCCTTGACCTTGTGCTCCCCGGTGCGCAGGTGCGCCAGGATCATCAGCCGAGTGGGGTCGGCCAGTCCATGGAAAAGGGCCGCCGCTGCTGCATGGCTTTCAAGGGCGTCCTGGCGTTCGTGGTCCGCTCGATCTGGCATCGTCATATTACGATGATAGCGATTTGTGGCGATAAAGCCAACGAGGAAAAGCCGTGGCAGGATTGGAACATGAGCACCGGAATAATCATTGGCGAAGACAGCCTCGCTCGACCGTCCTGGGCGGCGACTGACCCGATGATGCGCACCTATTACGACACCGAGTGGGGAATGCCGGTGCGTGATGAGCACGGCGTCTTTGAGCGGCTGAGCCTCGAGGCGTTCCAAGCCGGGCTGTCCTGGTCCACCATCCTGCGCAAGCGCGAGAATTTCCGCGAGGCCTTCGCCGGGTTCGACCCCGAGGTCATTGAAGGCTTCGGCGAGGCGAAGGTCGAAGAGCTGCTGGGCAACGCCGGGATCATCCGCAACCGCGCCAAGATCCTTGCAACCATCAAGAACGCGAAGGCCACCATCGCACTGCGCGAGGACGGCGGCCTGGCCGACTTCATCTGGTCGTTCCAGCCCGATTCCACCCCGGCACCGAACGCGCTCGAAGACATCCCCACCACCAGCCCCGAATCCGTGGCGATGTCCAAGGCGCTGAAGAAGCGCGGCTTCGCCTTCGTGGGACCTACGACCATGTTTGCGCTCATGGAGGCATTGGGCATCGTGGACACCCACTTGTTGGGATCCCATCGCCGCGGCACCTCGGGCATCTGGACGGCATGAGCTCGCGCTTCCTGAAATCCAACGGATTACTGGACCCCGGGCACATGATGCGTACGCTCGGCATCCATTCGATCCCCACGCTCGACATCCACGAGCCCGACGCGTTGCGGCACACCCGGGCGGTTTCGACGGCTTCGGGGCCGAAGTCTGTCCGGCTGGAGTTTGTCGAGGACGGGGTCGGACTTTACTGCGCCGAGGCCGACACCCGGGGCCTTGACGAGCTGGAGGTCGTGGTTCGAGCGTGGCTTGACCTGGATTCGGACCTCACGCCCATGCAAGGGCATTTCGCCCGCGACCCGTTGCTCGGCCCCCTGGTCCGCTCCCGGCCATGGCTGCGCCTGGTGGGATACCTCAACGGCTTCGAGGCCGCAGCCACCACCATTCTTGGCCAGCAGGTGTCCCTGGCGGCCGGCCGGACCTTTGGCGGACGGTTCGTAGGCGCCTACGGCAACGACGGGCCAGACGGCCTTCGCCTTTTCCCCACGCCGGAGGCGGTGGTCGAGCACGGTGTTGACGTGCTGCGTGAAACCATTGGCCTCACCAAGTCCCGCGCGGCCACCTTGTTCGCCATGGCGGAAAGCTTCGACGCCAGGAATTTTTCCGGTGCCGCGGGTATCCCATTGGACCGCACCGAACTTCTGGCACTGCGCGGCGTCGGCCCCTGGACGGCCGACTACCTGCAGATGCGCGGCCGCAGCGATCCGGATGCATTCGTGCCCGGCGACCTGGTTGCGAGGCGAGCCCTCAACAGGATCACTGAACGCGAGGCATCCAGGTTGGCGGAATCCTGGGCGCCATACCGGTCCTACGCCATGGTCCACCTGTGGGCCTCGGACCCATTGGCACCGGTGTCGACCGATTCACCCAAGCCCGGAGCCTCGGACAACAGGGGTCGCCCCGGCCTGCAACCTGGCTAGGCGTTCATCGCCTCGGGGTAGATCTGCCCGATGGGCGTCTTCTTTTCGGCCTGGAATTCGTCCTCAGCACGCCCGTAGGCCCAGTAGGCGGAGAGCGACATGGCCTTGCGGTCCACCCCTCGCTCCCCGTTGAGGTAGGCACGCAGCGACTTCATGGTCTCACGCTCGCCGTGGGCGAAGACCTGCACGGTCCCCTCGTGCCAGTCGGAGTTGCGCACGGTTTCCTCGAGCTTGGTGTTCTCCGGGGTGAAGTAGCCGCCGCGGTGCAACCAGTGGAGGTTGACCCCGGCGGGCACATCCAGCTGAACCTCGTCCTCGGGACCGGACACCTCAAGGTAGATGTCGCCCACCATGTCCGGCGTCATATCCTCGACGGCTGCGGAAATCGCCGGAAGCGCTGTCTCGTCGCCGATCAGCAGGTGGCGGTCGAATGCCGGGTCGGGAGTGTAGAGCCCGCCCGGGCTGGCGAAGCAGATCTGATCACCGATCTTGGCGTTTTGCGCCCAGGGCCCGGCCAGGCCTTGGTCGCCGTGGATGACGAAGTCGATCTGCACGGTCTGGGCCTCGAGATCCACGTGGCGCAGGGTGTAAGTGCGTCGAACCGGGAAGTCTTCCGGAGCCAGCTGCTCGCGCAGGGCATCGAGGTCATACGGCGGAACCAGCCCGAGTTCGGGCTTGGCAAAGAGGATCTTGACGTAGCGGTCGGAGACGGCCTTGTCCTGGAAGTTCACGAACCCCGGCCCGCCGAAGGTCAGTCGCATCATGTGGGGACTCAGTCGCTCGCTCGCCAAAACCTCGAGGACTACCTGGGGCCGAACCGGACGTGCTGAACGCTGCGTACTCACTAATTACCACTTTCTTGGATTAGGGAAGGTAAACCTATCCTATTCGATGGGGCATCGACCAAGCCAATGCCAACTTCACATGCCTACTCCATTGCGCCGGGCCAGACCGTCGATCATGATCGCCAGCCCGACCTCAAAGGAATGGTTCGCGCGCGAGCCCTCAAGCGCAGACTGCGCAGCGAGGACTCCGGCCAGCCCCGGGGTTTGCGCAGCGGCGTCGCCGGGATCGAACATGTCATCCGGGGCAACCACATCAAGCGCGGATCCCAGGATGAACGACTCCAACGCCACCATGTCGCCCATGACTGCGGAGGCCTCCCAGCCGGCGGCAAGGAATCCCTGCACTACGCATTCATACATGGCCAAGGTTCGAGTCGCCCCTGTGATGGGCTCGGTGGCCAACAGGGCAATGGCATTTGGGTGTGCGGAAAATGCGGCCCGGTAGGACCGAGCCCAGCGCTCCACGGCTTCCCGCCAGGACAAACTTCCGAAACCACTGACATCAATGCTCTCATTGACTACCTCGCGCATCCCCACCAACAGCGCCTGCTTGTTCTTGACGTGGTGGTAGAGCGCGGGCGGCTTGACCCCAAGCTCGCCGGCGAGCGCTGCCATGGAGAACTTCTCCGGCCCCACTGAATTGAGCAGCCTAAGGGCCGCGACGAGGATCCTTTCGCGGTCAAGCACCGACGTGCGCGGCCGACCGGCGCGACGAACTTCTGACGAATCCACCAAAACCCCTTGCGTGTGACTCCGCCCACAGATAAGGTAGGCGACAGTTTATTTAATCTTATTAAATTTAGTTGGGAGCTGCACCCCTTGACCTTGACAGTCTTTCATTCGGGCTCGGTTGCCGGTGCCCCTGCGGGGCAAACGACCGCCGTGGCGGTCACCGACGGAATCATCACCGCCATAGGTCCGGCCGCCGGGGACCTGGCATCGATCGCCGATGTCCTCCATGACCTGCGCGGCGGCTACCTCGGGCCCGCCTTCGGCGACGGCCACGCCCACCCCCTCTTTGCCGGGCTCGAGGACGTCGGTCCCCAGATCCGCCACTGCACGGACCTCGACGAAATCCTGGCCGCAGTCGCACGCTGGGCGGACGAGCACCCCGGGGACGAATGGATCGTCGGTGCCAGCTACGACGCAACACTGTCCGAAGATGGATGCTTCGATGCCCGATGGCTCGACAGCGTCGTTTCCGACCGCCCCGTACTCTTGCGCGCCTGGGACTACCACACGGTATGGGTAAATTCCCGGGCACTGGAAATTTCCGGGATCACCTCGGACACGCCAGAGCCCGAGCTCGGCCGTATCATCCGTCGCCCGGACGGCTCTCCCCTGGGGACGTTGTGCGAACCCGGCGCCATCGACCTGGTTGCCGCCCATGTTCCCGCACACGGCCAGGACACCTTGGTCTCCGCCCTCAGCCGGGCCACCTCGGCATTTGCCCGGGCCGGTGTCAGTTGGGTGCAAGACGCATGGGTGGAAACGGAATCCCTCGACGCCTACCTCGCCGCCGCACGACAGGGGGCGTTGCACACCCGGGTGAACCTTGCCTTCCGCGCTGACCCGTTGCGCTGGGCAGGGCAACTGCCCGAATTTGCCGCAGCCAGGGACCGCGTGATCGCCGCCGGCGGGGAACTGCTCAGCGCAAACACCATCAAGTTCTTCCTGGACGGGATCGTTGAATCGCACACGGCCCACATGATCGATGCCTATGCGGACTGCCCCGGCAGCCGCGGCCTGCCCAATTGGGAAGACCACTCACTCATCGATGCGGCGATCGCCGTGGATTCCATGGGTTTCCAATTGCACCTACACGCCATCGGAGACGCCGCCGTTCGTCAGGGACTGGACACCATTGCGGCGGTCGTTGCCGCCAACGGCCCACGCGACCGCCGACCGGTCATGGCCCACCTGCAGTCCATCTCCCCCACCGACCTGCCACGGTTCAGGGAATTGGGCGTCATCGCGAACTTCGAGCCGCTGTGGGCCCAGCGGGACACCGTCATGACCGAACTGACCTTCCCACGGCTTGGAGCCGAACGGGCGTCACGGCAGTTCCAGATCAGCGAGGTCGCCGCCTCGGGCGTCAGGGTGTCCTTTGGCAGCGACTGGCCTGTCACACACCACCACCCGATGCCGGGCATCGGCACGGCAGTGACCCGCACAGGGCTGTCCGACCCCGACATTCCTCCGCTGGCCGGGGCCCCCTACGGCGTTGTCGATGCCCTGGACTCCTACAGCGCCCAGGTCGCCTACCAGGCCTTTGCCGACCACGAACGCGGAACCCTGGCAGCGGGGCAGATCGCGGACCTGGTCTGGCTGGAGAGCGATCCACGCTCCATCGCGGAACACGACGTGGCCGGCGTGAAGGTCCTTGGCACCTGGCTTGCCGGCAAACCCACCCACCTGACGACACCCGAACCGGCATTGGACGGAATACGATGAATACCAAGATCTCGGCTCATGTTCCGGCATCCGGCAGCATACACGGCGCCCGTCCCACCGAGCTCAAGCGGGTCCTGGGCATACCTTTCCTGGTGCTCTTCGGACTGACGTACATGGCGCCGGTCACGGTGTTCACCACCTACGGCGTGGTGACCGGGGTGACCAACGGACATCTGCCGGCCGCTTATATCGTGGGGCTGGTGACCATGCTGTTCACGTCCTTCAGCTACGCCCAGATGTCCCGGGCGGTGCCGCAGGCCGGATCCGCCTACGCCTACACCCAGCAGGCCTTCGGCGGAACTGTCGGTTTTGCCACGGGCTGGACGCTGATGCTCGACTACTTGTTCATCCCGATGATCAATTTTCTGCTCATCGGCATCTATCTCAACACGCAGTTCCCTGCGGTCCCCGCCTGGGCGTTCTCGCTGGTGTCCCTCGTGCTGGTGCTGGGCCTGAACATCATCGGCATCAAGTTCATCGGCCGGCTCAGCGCCACGGTGGTCGCCTCCTCGGTGCTCATGATCGGCATCTTCGTGGCGCTGGTGCTCAACCAGGTCCTCAACGCCGATGCCCCAAGCCTGTTGGCACCGTTCTCCTTTGGCGCCGACGGCCTGGGCCCGATCTTCTCCGGCGCTGCCATCCTCTCGCTCTCGTTCCTGGGATTCGATGCTATTTCGACCTTGTCGGAGGATGCGAGGAATCCCGGCAAGACGATTCCCGCCGCGATCGTGCTCACCACCTTGGCCGGCGGCCTGATCTTCATCGTCGTTGGCTGGGCCGGGGCATTGATCCACCCGGACCACACCACCTTCACCGATCCGGATGCCGCGGGCGTCGAGCTCATGGCAGGGGTCGGCGGTTCGGTGCTCACCGCGATCTTTGTGGCGGTCTACGTTGTGGGGTCATTTGGTTCGGCCATGGCCTCGCAGGCCAGCGTGACCCGAATCCTGTACTCCATGGGCCGTGACGGATTGCTGCCGCGCCGCATGGGCATGCTCAATCGCCGTTTTTCCACCCCCGTCTATGCCACCCTCGTGGTCTCCGCGGTGTCGCTGACCTACCTCTTCGTCAGCTTGGAGACTGCGGCCTCGGTGGTCAGCTTCGGGGCCCTGGTTGCGTTCTCCATGGTGAACCTTTCGGTCATCAAGACCTTCTTCATGGATGCTAAGGCGCGCGGTGCCCGTTCGGTGTTGCTCTACCTGCTCATGCCCCTGGTGGGATTCGCGCTGACCATTTGGTTGTGGACCTCACTCTCCGGCGTCAGTCTTGTGGTGGGACTGATGTGGTTCGCCGCGGGAATCGGCTTTTTGGCCATCCGCACCAAGGGCTTTCGCACGTCCCCGCCGAAGCTTTCCTTCGAGGACTGACGCCGATCCTGAATTGCCGCCCCCACGACGTTTCGGCGCCGTGCGGGCGGCATCGCCGTTTGCCGAACGGGACCCTCTAGTCCAGACGCCGGTCCTGCCAACTGCGCATGGTCCACCGCGATTTGGCGGCAGCATCCAGCGTCACCACCCCGGTGTTGGCCAGGGGCGTAGGGCTCAGCAGGCCGGGGTCGAAGTTGGTGCTTCGGGAGGCAAGCCATGTCACCAGCATTGCGGCATGGCTGACCACCACCAGCTTTCCGGTCCCAGCGGCGCGCGCCTGTTCGATGACTGAGTTGAATCGATCCAGTGCCGTGTGCGCATCCTCGCCGCCTGCAACCTTGGCGGCAAGGTCGCCTGAAAGCCACCGGAAAAACACGTCACGGTAGGCAAGCTGGGCCTCGGGATCGTTGCGCATCTCCAGGTCACCGGCGGAGATTTCGCTCAGCCCCACGTGCTCGGCAAGGATAAGTCCGCGGGAATCGGCCAAGGGCGTTGCGGTCATCTTGGCGCGCAGCAACGGCGAGGAGAAGACCGCGTCCACATCTTCGGCACCGAGCCTCCGAACTAGTTCCCGTGCCTGGGCCAGGCCGGTCTCATCCAGCGGCGCGCCGGGGGCCGCGGTGTCCAGGGCCTGGGCCACGTTGGAGGCTGTCTGCCCGTGGCGGATCAAGATGAGTCTCATTCACTCACTCTAAAACGTCGCCGGTGGTTTGGTACGATGAAACCAGCTTCACGAGACACGCGCCAGCTTTGGGCTCCGACCCGGCGCGACACCAACCCCATGCTTCAAGGGTGGTTCGGATGACGAAGCGGTCCTGGCAGCAGCCGCTGCCTTGGGGACAAGAGCACACGAAAGGCGCCGCCACCTTGCGCAATGAGTCACGTTCCATCGACACCTGTACCTCGTTCCACTCCGGACACCGCACCAATCCCCGGGCCATCAGGAGCCTCATGGCCCGCCCCACGCTTTGGGCGCCCGCTGACATCGAGGTCGCGATGTCCCTGACCCAGGGCCTGACACTGCATGTCTTTGCCGGAGGCACCCACCACCAGGTGTTCGCCCACGACCTACCGGTCATTGTGCAACTGCTGCGCATTGCGCCGCAGCCGGCTCCGGGGATTTCACTCGGGCGGGTGAATTTCCACAACAACGCGATTGCCCTTCCCGCCGATCCGCGCCACAGTGCCGGGCTGCGCTACTTTTCCTTCAGCACCGAACCGCTCTCTGCATGTACCTTCGACCGCGATGAGGAATTGGCCCGCGACTTCGAGTCCCTGACGGGTGACCTGCAACTTTCCTAGGATTCCGGGCGGCGAAAACCGCCTTGGACACAAGGTTGGCGGTCGCAGTCCACCGGTGTTTGGCGGGCCACGCATTTGTCGGTGGTTTAGAACGAGCTATTGCTTCAGCTCTTCGACAATGCTGTTTCCTGTTTCCGGTCGGGATTCCCATGCCTACGATTCATGGAAACGTACCCGACCGTCCTCAAGGACCTCGATGACCGATTCGCAAACTCCGGTTGAGGTTTCCTTGTTAGCGCCAAGGTGTACGTAGCGAAAGTTTAATTTATCCGCATTGCGAGTGCCGACGAGATAGCCTCGGACGACCGCCCCACCGGAGTACTCTGCCCAAACCACTTCGTGATCTTGGTGGTAGGTAAATGTGGTGGATTGCCCTACTTCTCCTGTTGCAGAATTCTCAACGCCGCAGAATACTCGGCCGTCCAAGGACACGGTGTCGGCCTGAGGTGCAGTTTCAGTGCTCATGCTCCGAACAATAGCAACGCATTGCACGGGAGAGTCCAAGGCTTGTCTCAATGTGACGGTTCGACGTGTCCCTAGGTGGGGCTGGGCATTAGGCCTTGCACGGCAACGATTGTCCATTGCGTCCGGAAAGAGAAAGCATTAGCGGAAAATCGGGTCGGCCGCGTAGTGCGCCAGCGCTTCCTTGTTCCCCGGGCTAAGTCGAAGCAATCGCTGCTCGTCAACGGCGAAGAATGCCAGGGTGGTTGCAGCACGAACGCACACCCCGCCGTCCACCGGATCGTGGAACTCGTAGCTGATGTCGAAACTCGCGGCCTTGATGGTGCTGATCCACAGGTCCACGTGCGCCGGGACGTTGCGGTAGTCCAACGGTTTGAGGTAGCGCACGCGGTGCTCGACGACCAGGATCTGCGTGTTTTCCGGGACCGTGGAGAACAGGTCGACCTGCGGCATGATGCCGGGCTTTCCGGTGCCGCCGGGCACCCCGAAACCGGCGATGCGCGCCTCTTCCATCATGCGGACCAGGTTCACGTTGTTGATGTGTCCGTAGGCATCCATGTCTCCCCAACGCATGGGGACCTCGACGCGGATCTTGTGTCCGGACATTCAGTCGATCCTTGCGGGGTCATCGGGGCTGATGATGCCCAGGCCCTCCAGCTTCTCGGCGATGCGCGACCCGTCGGGCTCGTAGACCCAGGGCACTCCGGGGGTGGAATTCAGGATCCCCTGGCTGCGCCCACCGGCCAGCACCGCCTCGGAGGGGGTCAGCTGGCGAATGACGATGGCCTCGACATGGCGGGGATAGCGGCGGGCGAATTCGGCGTAGAGATAAGGGTCGTGTTGGCCGTCATCGCCGATCAGCAGCCATTTCATGTTCGGGAATTCGGCGGCGAGACGGCGCAACTGGTCGGCCTTGTGCTGCATGCCCGAACGGAACCAGCCGCGCTCGGTGGCGCCCCAGTCGGTCAGCAGCAGCGGGCCCTGCGGGTAGAGGTTGCGCGAGAGGAATCGGGTCAGGGTCTGGGCGACGTTCCAGGCACCGGTGGAGAGATAGAAGGTGGGGGCGCCGGGCTTGTCTCGCATCAGCCGCTCCATCATCACCGGCATCCCCGGTGTGGCCAGTCGCGCATGCTCGGAGAGCACGAACGAGTTCCATGCCGCCAGCAGCGGGCGCGGCAGAGCGGTGACCACCACGGTGTCGTCCACGTCCGAGAGCACCCCGAACTCCTGCTTCCCGTCAACGACCACAATCGGCGCAGTGACGGTGGGCCCGCCCTCGACGTGCAGGCTGATCTCGTTCCAGCCGGGTTCCAGCGAGGCGGCCACGCGGACATCGACCACTCCCCCGCGGTCCGCCTGCACCTTGAAGCGTTCGCCGTTGATGTGGGCCTCGATCTCGCCGTGGGGCAGGATCGGTGACATGAAGTTCCGCCACCCCCGCACGCCGTCGGTGATGACCTTCGCGAGGTGGCGCCCGTCTTCGAAGGCGCCGGGCTTGGCCAGCAGCACCCGGGCGAAGATGCGCACCCAGCCGTTCTCCGGATCCGACAAGCCGTATCCGGTGTAGGGCAGCACCGTGGGGATCAGCCCACGTTCTCGGGCGCTCTCCGCGCGAAGCTCGTAAAGGCGATCCTCGAAGCGTGCTGCAATATGCCGGGCACGCTCTGATCCTGTTTCCTTGACCATGATCCCCAGTCTTTCATGAGCTGGTGGCATGAGGTGGATCGAAAGGATGACGCGCCGCCACGGCGTGAAATAAGGCGGCAAACTTCGACACACTGGTATTTATGCACATTTCATAGAAGTGTGGGGGCATGATGTTCAACCATGATGCAGACGAGCCCGTGCTAACGCTGACAGACGACGAGTCCTGGGGCCTTCTCGGAAGGACCAGCCACGGCCGTCTGGCAACCGCCGTGGGCAACACCATCGATATCTTCCCGGTGAACTTCGGTCTGTTGGACAAGACCATCTATCTCCGCACCGGGCCGGGCGAAAAACTTGCTGCCCTCACGGTGCACGATGCGGTCGCTTTCGAAGCCGACGGCATCCTCTCCGACGAGGCGTGGTCGGTGGTCGTGCACGGCCAGGCGCATCAATTGCAGACCAGCAAGGACATCGAAGTGGCCCGCAGCTCCGGGGTATCCCCTTGGATCCCCACCCAAAAGGAATCCTGGGTGAAGATTGAGGTCACCGGCATCTCGGGGCGCCACTTCGTCCTCGGGGCACAGCCCGAGGCAGACTAGGTACTGCGCGTTATTTTCGGCGTTGTCGGCGGTTCAACTGGAATTAATTGGATATCGCCGTTTGCAGCCCCACATCCACTGGGCCGGACGGCTGATGATCAGACCTTGACGGGGTTGACCTTGATCATGCGTTTGAGAAGGTCGGCTGCTACGCTCACCGCAATGGTGGCCGGATCCTTACCCACCACCTCAGGATCTCCGATGGGGCAGTCGATCCTCCCAATCACAGCTTCCTCATGTCCGCTTTGCGCAAGATTCTTGCGGAATCGCTGCCATTTGGCGTTGGACCCGATCAGGCCGATCGAGCCAAGATTCGGATGCCGCAACGCAGCATCGCATAGGTGGAAATCCTCGGCGTGGTCATGGGTCATGATCAGCACGTGTGTTCCACTAGGCAACCGACTGAGCACTTCTTCGCCAATGACGGCCGGTTTCGGATGAATCCGCGCCACCGCCGGTTCAAGTGCGTCCAGCCCCTGCAGGTTTTCCTCGCGGGAATCGCTCAAATACAGTTCAATGTCCTGCCGAGAAAGAATGCGGGCAAGTTCAAGACCCACATTGCCAACGCCAAAGATCGCCACAGTCGGGGGTACGGCCATCGGTTCAAGCAAGATCGTCACTTCTCCTCCACAGCATTGTCGACCATAGGTCGCCGGAGCCTTGTCATTCAGCCGCAAGGTCATTGTTTCGGGCACGTGCAGCGACTCGGTGAGCATTTGCCGGGCCCGTGTCACCGCGGTCATCTCCAGGTTGCCGCCACCTATGGTTTCAAAAAGCTCGTCAATGGTGGCAACCATCTTGGTCCCGGCCTCGCGCGGTGCATGCCCGCGCACTTGGACCACGGTGATCAACACCGCCGGGGCACGCTGGGCCCGCAGCCATATCACCGCATCAATCCAGGTCATGATGATCGCCCGCTGATCAATGCACTGTGCTCGCGAGCCGCCTGGACCGCCCAGAACACCGCTTCGGGCGTGGCCGGCGAAGCCAGGCACACACTGGTTCCGGGCTCGGCAAAACCGGCAATGGCTTGGCGCAATGCCTCGCGCACCGAAAGTGACAACATCAGTGGCGGCTCACCCACGGCCTTGGAACCATAGACCGCGCCCTCTTCATGGGCTTTGTCCAGGAGCGAGACATTGAAGACCTCGGGCATTTCCGACAGGCTCGGGATCTTGTAGGTGCTGGCGCTCTGGGTCGCCAGCCGTCCCCTGGTGGGCCGGTCGCTGGCGTCCCAACGCAGGTCCTCCAGGGTCAGCCACCCCGTCCCCTGTACGAATCCGCCTTCGATCTGTCCCAGGTCAATCAGCGGGGAAAGCGAATCCCCCACGTCGTGCACCACATCCACCCGGCGCAAGGTGTACGAACCGTCGAAACGGCTGACCTCCACTTCACTGGCCGCCGCCCCATAGGCGAAGTACTTGAACGGTTCCCCCTTCATGATGTCCAAGTCCCAGTGCAGCCCTTCGGTCCGGTAAAAACCTGCTGCCGAAAGCTGGACCCGCTGGAAGTAAGCGGCATGAACCAGTTCATTCCAGCCGATGGATTCACGTCCACTGAGGCTGGAGACCGTACCGCGACTAAACCTGATCTCGTGGGCGGGAACACCCAGCTTTACGGCCGCTACCTCGGCGAGCCGTTCACGGATCTGCTCGCACGCATCCTTCACGGCCCCGCCGTTCAGGTCGCTGCCCGAGCTGGCCGCCGTGGCCGAGGTGTTCGGAACCTTGTCGGTACGAGTCGGTGCGATCCGCACGCTATCGAGGGGGACTCCGAGGGTGGTGGCTGCCACCTGCAGGATCTTGGTGTGCAGCCCCTGCCCCATTTCAGTGCCACCGTGGTTCACCAGCACCGAACCGTCCTTGTAAACCAGCACCAGGGCGCCGGCCTGGTTGAACGCGGTGAGGTTAAAGGAGATCCCGAATTTCACCGGTGTCAGGGCCAAGGCCCGCTTTGCATGCTCATGACTTCCGTTGAATCGGGCAATCTCGGCTTCGCGACGTTCAATCTCCGCACCGTCCAGCAGCTGCTGCCAGGCGGCCTCCATCCGTTCGGGGTGTCGCACCGGTTGGTAGTACGGGGTGTCCTGCCCCTGTACGTAGAAGTTTCGGCGGCGCAGTTCACTGGCACCCATCCCCAGTTGCGGGGCCACCCGTCCCAAGATGTCCTCCATGACCAGCATGCCCTGTGGTCCCCCGAAGCCGCGGAACGCCGTTTGCGAGGTCTTATGGCATTTGGCGACCCGGCCGTGAACCCGGATATTTGGTATCCAGTAGGCATTGTCAATATGGCACAGCGCCCGGGTCAGCACCGGCTCGGACAGGTCCAGGCTCCACCCTCCATCAGCGGTCAGCGTCGCATCCAGGCCCACGATCTTTCCTTCGTCGTCAAAACCGATTTTCCAGCTGGCATGAAAACCGTGGCGCTTGCCGGTCATGGTGATATCCACCGTGCGGTCCAGCCGCACCCGCACCGGCCGCCCGGTGAGCAAGGCCCCAAGGGCTGCCACCGCGGCATAGCCATGCGACTGCATTTCCTTGCCGCCGAAGGCGCCACCCATGCGCAGCACCTGGACGGTGACCCGGTGCGCGGGGATCCCCAGTATGTGGGAGACGATGTCCTGGGTTTCGGTGGGGTGCTGGGTGGATGAATGGATCATCACCTGGCCGATTTCGTCCACCATGGCCAGCGAGTTCTGGGTCTCCAGGTAGAAGTGTTCCTGGCCGGAGAACTCGAACTCCCCCTCAAACACCTGCGCGGCGTCCCTGATGGCGGCTTGGCTGTCGCCCTTGTCGATCACCGGCTGGATTCCGTGGAAGCTTTGCGCGGCGATCGCATCCTGCAGGGTGATCAACGAGTCGAGCGGTTCGTAGTCCACTTCAACGGCGGCTGCCCCGGCCTTGGCAGCTTCCAGGTCCTCGCCGAGCACCCACACCACAGGCTGGCCGTAGAACATGATCTTGTCCACCGGCAGCATCGGTTCGTCGTGTTTGGCACCTTGGTCGTTGACCCCGGGGATGTCCGATGCCGTGATCACCCGGACCACGCCGGGAACCCGGTAGGCCCCGTCGATACCCACTTTCAGGATTTTTGCGTGCGCCTGCGTTGACTGCACCGGGTAGGCATGCAGCACTCCGACCAACCGCCGGTCCAGGTCATCGGTGTACAACGCACTTCCGGTGACGTGCTCCACCGCGGATTCATGCGGATGCCTCTCCCCGACAACGGGTTGCCCAGGACGTTGGGACAGCTGGCTCATTTGCCTTCTCCCTTCAACCGGCTGGCCTCTTGCAGTTGTGCGGCGAAGAACCGCTCCAGCGAGGAGGCAAGCATTGCCCTCCGGTATTCGGCGCTGGCACGGTGGTCATCCATCGGGGTTCCTTCCTCGCCCATCACCCGGGCCGCGGCGCGGATGGTTTCCAGGTCCCATGCCCGGCCTTCGAGCATCGTTTCTGTGGCGGTCGCGCGCAACGGGGTGGCCGCCACCCCGCCCAGGCCGATCCGCGCCTTGGTGATGATGCCGTCCTGGACAGCCAGGGCATAGCCGATGGCCACGCTGGAGATGTCGTCAAAGCGGCGCTTGGAGATTTTTTGGAATGAGGTCAATCCGGAAAGGGGCAGCGGGACGCGGATGACGGTGATCAGCTCGCCAGGCTGACGGACCGTTTGTCGGTACCCGGTGAAGTAGTGGGCCAATGGCACCACCCGTTGGCCCGTCACCGAGCCAAGCACCAGCTCGGCTTCCAGGGCCAACAAGGCCGGAGGTGTGTCGCCGATGGGTGAGCCGGTGCCCAGGTTCCCGCCGATGGTCGCGCTGTTGCGGATGAGCCGGGAAGCGAATTGGCCAAAGAGCTTGGCCAGCAAGGGGATCCGTCCGTGCAGTCCACGTTCCAGTTCACTGAGAGTGCAGGCCGCCCCGATCTCAATATGCGTGTCAGTGACATCCAGTTGCCTCATTTCGCTCAGCCGGTCGATGGCCAGCAGTGAACGGGCCCGTGCCCCCTTGATGTTGACCTCCACACCCCAGTCGGTTCCACCGGCGAGGGGCAGCACCTCGGGTTCCTCGGCGAGAATCCGCAGTGCCGCCGTCAGGGTTCCGGGCCTCCGGTAGCGGCCGAGCTGGGCTGTGGGGGTATCGGCGCGAGACAGGTCTGTGTGCACGACGGCCGGAGCCTGCTGGTCGCGGCGGGCGGCCAGCGCGTCGTCCCCTGCCGGGGTGCCGAGCGCAAAAGCGGCATCACGGATGGGCCGGTACCCGGTGCACCGGCACAGGTTGCCTGAAAGCGCATGCAGGTCAAACCCATTTGGCCCGCAGTGTTGGTCCCCTGCGTCCTCTTCATTCGGCGGGGCGCCTGCGGCGGTTGCCCGCTCCGGTCGATAGTATTCGGCGGCCATGCTGCAGACGAATCCCGGGGTGCAGTAGCCGCATTGGGATCCACCGTGCTCGACCATCTGTTGCTGGACCGGATGCAGGTCGGTGCGGTCCCCCAGCCCTTCGGCGGTAATCACCTCCTGCCCGTCAAGGGCAGCGGCCGGCAGGAGGCAGGCGTTTAGTGCGGTCCAGCGTGTGGCTTCGCCGTCTGCTCTGGCCACCAGAATGGAACAGGCCCCGCATTCACCTTCGGCGCACCCTTCCTTGCATGAGGTAAGTCCTTCACCGCGCAGGAAGTCCAGGGCGTTGGTATGCGTTGGTCCGGTAAATTCCCGCACCGCTCCGTTAACGGTAATCAAGCACTGGGAGTCTGTGGTTGGTTTGGCGGTCATGCCGCTTCCTCCTACTTCCCGCCGAGCGGAAAGCGCTGTGTACGAACGATCGATGATGGGCACGCAACAAAGCGGCCTGCGTATCAGCGTCAGGAGCCGAAGTCCGGGTCAGCTGGCTCGCTGTGTGCAGGCCAGCTTAGCTTCCGTGGGCAATCTGCCCTTTCGGCCACGCGATCGTTCCACCCATGAGAGGTCCTCCGACATTTTCAGATCATCAATGTGGTTGGTTCACAAAACAGTCAAAAGTTCACGGGAGTTTGCTGTGCTCGACTGCGGCCTCTGTACTCAAAGCCGGCCGTCCTGTTGTTCACAGCTGTGACTCCTACGTGGTTTCCAATGAACAGACCGGAAAACCCGCTCCGTCCAGATCCGCCAGCCACCTATTCAGGGACACTCCCGGTAGATAACGACCACCTGTAGGTGTCTGCCATAGACATGCTCCGACCATAGCAGTGACTGTGACCAGTGTCATGCTTCATATTGGTAGTTGGTTCCCACCATGCGGATGCAGTGGTTCCGCACCTGCCCAACGGCCTGGTTGCACCTCCTGTTTGCGTAGTTCACCGCCGGCTCGCACGAGACACCCACGGTCACGTGCGCCAGCGCCAACGCCATGCCATGCCATGCCATCGATCAGGTCGGCTGCAGGGTTTTCGGCGCCAACGATTTCATCTTGCCGGCGTGTGGGAGAGTGGGCCAATCCGGCAATACTGTCGCCGAACCTCGTGGATTGGTTCCAGATGACCATTCGGGCAAGCCGTCGTGCTTCGGGCGCGAAACAGTGGCGTACCGACCGTTTCCGGCGGCCGGGAAGCTGGTGAGCCACCGTCCGGGCCCCCGAATGCCCCTACCGCGACAGTGCCCGAGGCGGGATAAAGCGGTTCCTTGCTACCCGTTGTAGTCGTAGAAGCCCGCCCCGGATTTGCGGCCCAGCCTGCCCTCGGCGACCAGGGCCGCGATGCGCTCGTTGGGGGCGTCCTCGGCCGCGCCGGTCTCCGCGTGGGTGGCCTGGGCGATGAAGTCAATGACGTCCAGTCCGACCATGTCCATCAGCGCAAACGGGCCCATGGGGTGGCCGAGCGCGGTGCGGGCGGTGGTGTCGATGTCGCCGATGCTGGCGATGCCTTCATCAGCCAGGAACAGCGCCTCGCGCTGGATCGCGCCCATCAGGCGGTTGGCGATGAAGCCGGGGATCTCGCGGTTGATCAGCACCGGTTCCTTGCCCAGCCGCCGCGCCAGCTCCATGGTGGTTGCCACGGTCGCATCGCTGGTGGTCTCGTGGCGCACGACCTCCACGCACTTCATGATCAGGGCCGGGTTGAAGAAGTGCATGTTGCAGACTTGTGCCGGCCTGCCGGTTGCCTCCGCGACCTTGGAGGAGCCGAGCGTCGAGGAATTCGTGGCAAGGATGGCATGCGCAGGTGCAAGTACCCCAAGCTTTTCAAAAATCGCAGTCTTGATGTCCAGGCGCTCGGTGGCGGCCTCGATGATGAAGTCGGCTTTTGTCGCGACGGAGTCCAGGTCGGTACTGTAGCCCAGCACCTCCAGCGCCGCGGTGGCCGCCGATTGTTCCAGCTTGCCCTTGGCCACCCGCGAGGCCGCCCATCCCTCGAGTTCGGTGCGCGCAGCGGCAAGGCCGTCGGCGGAAATGTCCTGGATGGTGGTCGCGAACCCGGCCAGGGCGGCGGTCATCGCGATCTGCCGTCCCATGGTCCCCGCTCCAATGACCAGGATGGTGGAAATGTTCTCGATGCCGGTCTCTGCGCTCATTTTGGCTCCGCACTTTCGTCAATTGTTCGCTGGATCACGTTTCTGCCATGCCCGTTGCCAATCCTAGACATGACCCGGGGCACCCGCCGCATCCGGTCAGGCTGGATGACGGCCGGTGCCCCGAACCTCGTTCCTACGCTCCGCGCAGGTACACGGTGGTGGTGTGCGTGAAGAATTCCTTCGACGCACCGCCCTGCTCCTTGGGCCCGTACCCGCTCTTCTTGGCACCGCCGAAGGGCACATGCGGATCGGCTCCGGCTGATTCCGAATTCACGTGCAGGATGCCCACGTCGATGGCCTGCATGGCGGCCAGGGTCTTGGACAGATCCTGGGTGAACAGTGCGCAGCTCAGGCCGTATTCGGAGTCATTGGCCAGCTCGAAGGCCTCCTCGGTGGTCCCCACGCGCCGAACCGCCAATACGGGACCGAAGAACTCGTCCCGCCAGGCGTTGTTCTCGCCATTGGGCACCTCAAGGACCGTTGGGGCCACGAAGGCATCCCCCAGGCCCGCGACATCGCCCTCGAAGGTGACGGCCGCTCCCTGGGCGATCGAGGCGGCGATGCCGGCACGGATCTGCTCCGCGGCCGGGCCCGAGACCACCGGCCCCATGTGAACGGAGGGATCCGTCGGGTCCCCGGTTTTCCACTCGCTGAGGCGTTCGCGCAAGCGGGCAAGGAACGCATCGGCGATGCCGTCTTGGAGGACCAGCCGCGATGTTGCAGTGCATTTCTGCCCGGTGGAGCGGAAGGCCCCGAAGAGCACCTGTTCCACCGCGAGGTCCAGGTCGGCATCCTCCAGCACGACCGAGGCGTTCTTGCCGCCCATTTCCGCCTGGATCGGGACCCCGGCACTGGCGGCCGCGGCCGCGAGCTTGCGGCCCACTCCCGTGGACCCGGTGAAGGTGAGCCCGTCAAGCTCCGGGTGGTTCACGATCTCGTTGCCCAGCGTTCCGGAGCCGATGACCAGGTTCAGCACGCCGGCCGGCAGGCCCGCCTCCACGAGGGCCTGGGCCAGGCGCATGGCCAGCAGCGGCACCGCGGAGGCGGGCTTCCACACCACGGTGTTGCCGAAGACCAGTGCCGGGGCGATCTTCCAGGCGGGGATCGCGATCGGGAAGTTGAACGGGGTGATGACACCCACGACGCCCAGCGGCTTGCGGGTGACCAGGATCTGCTCGCCACGGCGCGGGGAGGAGAAGACCTCCCCGGCCAGGCGGTCGGACTCGGCGGAGTAATACGTCAGGATCTGCGCGGCGCGCAGCACCTCTCCCTTGCCCTCCGCGGCGGTCTTTCCTTCCTCGCGGGCCAGCTCAGCGCCCCATACATCGGCGTTGGCGGTGACGATTCCCGCGGCCCGGGCCAGGTAGCCCCCGCGTTCGGCCATCGGGGTTGCGGCCCACTCGGCCGCCGCGGCGCGCGCGGCCGCCATGGCGGTGCGCACGTTGTCCACCGTTGCGGTTCCGCCGGCGGCGACCACGTGCCCGGGGTTCGCGGGCGAGGTGGATTCCAGTTCGCGCCCGGTGCCCTCGATCCATTCGCCGTCAAGGAGCAGGCGCAGCGGCACGGTCTCGGTGTGCGTCATGGTTTCTGTCATGTCGTCGCTCTCGATTCAGGGGTCAGGGGTGCAGGGGCTAGCGGAAGGCGGGGACGCCGGTGAGCTTATTGCCCAGGATCAGGGTGTGGACTTCGTCGGTGCCCTCGTAGGTGCGCACCGATTCCAGGTTGTTGGCGTGGCGCAGCGGCGAGTATTCCAGCGTGATGCCGTTGCCGCCCAGGATGGTGCGGGCCTCGCGGGCGATCTTGATGGCCTCGCGGCAGTTGTTCAGCTTCCCCACCGAGATCTGGTGCAGATCCAGGGTCCCGGCATCCTTCATCCGGCCGATGTGCAGCGCCAGCAGGTAGCCCTTGTTGATTTCCAGGGCCATGTCCACCAGCTTCTGCTGGGTCATCTGGTAGCCGGCCAGCGGCTTGTCGAACTGCATGCGCTGCTGCGAGTAGGCCAGGGCGTCCTCGAAGGAGTCACGGGCCGCTCCCATGGCACCCCAGATGATCCCGTAGCGGGCCTCGTTCAGGCAGGAGAATGGTCCCTTGAGCCCCGTGACGTTCGGCAGCACCGCGGTTGCGGGCAGGCGCACATCGGTCAGCTCGATCTCGCACTGGATGGAGGCCCGCATCGAGAGCTTCGGCTCGATCGGGGTCGCCTTGAACCCGGCGGTTTGCGTGGGAACCACGAAGCCGCGGATGCCCTCATCGGTCTGCGCCCATATGACCGCGACCTGGGCGACGTTGGCCAGTCCGATCCAGCGCTTGGTGCCGTTGATGACCCAGTCGTTCCCGTCCTTGCGGGCGAAGGTCTTCATCGCCGAGGGGTCCGAGCCGGCAGTGGGCTCGGTCAGCCCGAAGCAGCCGATGGCCTGCCCCGCGGCCATCTTCGGCAGCCACTCCTGCTTCTGTTCCTCGGAACCGTGCTTGTAGATCGCACTCATCGCCAGCGAACCCTGCACCGAGACGAAGGTGCGCAGCCCAGAGTCCCCGGCCTCCAGCTCGGAGCCGGCCAGGCCGTACTCCACCGCGGTCCCCCCGGCGCAGCCGTAACCCTTCAGATGCATGCCCAGCAGGCCGAGCTTCGCCATTTCCGGGACGATCTCCAGCGGGAACACCGCATCGGCGTACCAGGAAGCGATGTTCGGCTTGATGGCCTCGTCGACGAAGGTCCGCACCTTGGAGCGCAGGGCAAGCTCCTCGGCCGTGAGCAGGGCATCGAAGTTGATCAGGTCCGCCGGGTCCAGCACGTGGGTTTCGTGGTCATGGATGGTGAGGGTCATGGTGTTCTCCAAAAAGTTCGAGGTTATGGGGCTGAAGAAGGGGTGCTAGTTGGCGGCGTCGGTGATGGCCTGGGCCAGGACGGCCAGTCCGTCGCGCAGCAGGTCCTCGCCGATGACCAGCGGGGGCAGCAGGCGCACGACGTTGCCGTGGGTGCCGCAGGTCAGGGTCAGCACGCCTGCGGCGTGGCAGGCGGCGGAGATCTCCTTGGCCGAATCCGCGCGCGGGGCCAGGGTACCGACGTCGGCGAGTTCGATGGCGAGCATGGCGCCGCGGCCGCGGACCTCGGCGACGATGCCGGTGGAGGAAAGCAACGGTTCAAGGATTTCGCGGGCGACGGCCTCGATGCGGCGGGCGTTGGCCAGCAGCGTGCCGTCCTCGAACTGTTCGAAGACCGCCAGTGCCGCCTCGCAGGCGAGCGGGTTCCCGGCGTAGGTGCCACCCAGTCCCCCGGCATGAGGCGCATTCATCAGCTCGGTGCGTCCGGTGACGGCGGAGAGCGGGACTCCGTTGGCCAGTGCCTTGGCGGTGAGGATCATGTCCCCCGCAACGCCCTCGTGCTCGGAGGCGAAGAGCGTTCCGGTGCGGCCCATGCCGGCCTGGATTTCGTCGATGACCAGCACGATGCCGTACTTGTCGGCGAGTTTGCGCAGGCCCGGGATGAAGCCTGCGGCCGGGACGATGAAGCCGCCCTCGCCCTGGATCGGTTCGATGACCATGGCGGCGAAGGTGTCCGCGCCGTGTTCCAGGATGGTGGCCTCCACGGATTCCAGTGCCGCTTCGGCGCCGGACTCGAGGCCCTCGGCGGGACGCAGCGGGTTGGCCGAGGCGGCTCGGATGATCTCCGCGGGAAGCGGACCGAAGTTCAGCTTGTAGGGGTTGACCTTGGCGGTCATGGCCATGGTGAGCAGCGAGCGGCCGTGGTATGCCTCGTCGAACACCAGCACGTTGGGCCGTCCGGTTGCAGCGCGGGCGATCTTGATGGCGTTTTCCACGGCCTCGGCGCCGGTGGAGAACAGGCCGGTGCGCTTGTCGAAGTCGCCGGGGGTGTTGGCGTTGAGCCACTTGCAGACCTGGGCGAAGGATTCGTATTCGGTGACCATGAAGCAGGTGTGGGTAAAGGCGCTCAGTTGCGCCGCAACGCGTTCTGCCACGCGCTTGTTGCTGGCGCCCAGCGACGTCACGGCAATGCCGGAGGCGAAGTCGATGAGCCGGTTGCCGTCGACATCCTCGACGATGCCGCCGTCCGCGCGGGAAACGAACACCGGCAGGGTGATGCCGAAGCCGTTGGTCACCTGTGCTGTGCGTTCGGCGTGCAGGGCGGTGGAGCGCGGGCCGGGGATGGAGGTGGCGAGGTGGCGGGTCTGCGGGAGCGTCTCGGCGTCGACGGCCAGAAGTGTTTCGGTCATGGACTCCACGTTATGCGAGGACGTGACACGCGTCATTGGATGATTTGCCCAACACGCCCCTCCGTGTTGGATAATTCAACCCATGATTTCCTTGTTGCAGTTGGGTGCCGAACTCGGACCCGAACTTGTGCCGTGCCCCGGTGCCGAATTCAGTGCCAAGCCGGTGACGGGAGTCCATGTCTCCGAGCTGGAGGATCCCACCCCGTATCTGGAGGGCGGTGAGCTGTTGCTGACCACCGGCATGCCCTTCGCAAAGTCGGCGGCTCTCTCGCTGGCGTACATGAAACGGCTCGGGGCAAAAGAGGTTCGTGCCGTGGGGCTTGGCCTGGGCCCGTGGCTGAAGCAGGTGCCCGGACATGTGTTGGCCGCCAGCCGCGCGGTCGGCATCGAGCTTGCCCTTGTCCCGGACGGTGTGCCGTTCCAGCATGTCTCGCGCGCCTACTGGCGCCTGTCCACCCGGGACGACACCGCCAACCTCATGGATTCGCTCGGCACGCAAACGGCGCTGGCCAGGGCAGCCATGCGCCCCGACGCCACCAGCGCGGTGGTGCGCGGGCTCGCCCAGGCGCTCGGCGGTTGGGCCGCCTACCTTCCCGCGGATGCCGGAACCGAGACCGTGTGGCCTGCCTCCGCCGGATCCCTGGTCGAAGACCTGAGGGCCGAGTCGATTCGCTTCAGCAAGGCCGGTGTCCCCTCGGCCGCCACGTTCGAGCTCCACGGCCAACCCGTGGTGCTGTACCCGATCCTGCTCGGCGCGCGGATCCACGGGTTCCTGTGCATCGGCTCGGGGCGGACGCTGACCCGCGCCGACCGGCAGATCATCATGACGGTCTCCACGTTGCTGGCCCTGCGGGCCAGGGAACGCGAGGTGGTCGTCGGCACCGCCCATGCGCTGGGCGCCGCGACGACCAAGCTGTTGCTGCACGGGCAGACCGAGGCGGCACACATGGTGGCCGAGGACTTGGGACTGGCCGAGCTTCCCAACCGCGTCCGCCTGTTGGGCATCAGGCTTTCGCCCGGGGACGACCCGGGGCTGGCGGCACGGGCGGTGGCGCGGCTTGTCGCGGATCCGGGATTGCCCGAGTTGTCCGCCGCGGTGGATGCCTGCACGCTGCGCCACGTCCAGGACGAGATCCTGTACCTGGTCCTGCCCGCCTCAGGGATCGGCAGCAGGCCCGCGGACGGACCCGGCGAGTCCCTGGAGCAAAATGCCCTGCTGGGGCTGCTTCCCCTTCCCGACCCCGAGGCTTCCGGATCGCTGGCCGCCGCGCTGGGCGACCCCGTGAGCCTGGGCGAGATTCCCGGCAACCTTGCAGTGTTGCGCAGGACCACGCTGCAGGCCCCGGCTGGCCGGCTGGTTGCGGTCAATGCCAGCGAGGACGCGAAGGCAGCGGGCTGGGTGCGGCTGCTGGCCGATTATCCCCGCGCCGACCTGTTGGGCACGGTGCGCGCCTACCTCGCGGCGCGCGGCACCTGGGAGGATGCGGCACGGGCCTTGGGCATCCACCGCAATTCCCTGCGCCACCGGATCTCGGTGGCCACCACGCTCATTGGCGTGGACCTGGACGACCCGGATGTCGCGGCGCACCTGTGGCTGGCGCTGCGCCGCCAAGGAACAGGAACAGGGTCGCACTAAAATCCTGGATTGTCCGACACCAGTCTGCCTTCGGCGCCAGCCGCTCCGGGTAGGCTGGCCGACCTCAGCATTTCAGTTGGCCCTGAGCGCTTATAGGAACCGCTCCCGGGCCCTTTCTACCGTTACGTTGGGTTGGCCACGCCGGCAATCGCGGCAGAGATTTCCGAAACGGTCGTGACGCGTGCGAACAGCCCCATGGATGCGAGGGAGGCCTCGTGGGACGGTCCATCCGCCGCAGAGGAGGCGTCCGAAAGCACAAATGTCTTGTAGCCCAGGTCCGAGGCTTGGCGGACGGCGCTTTCGACGGATGCATTGGTTGCCACGCCGCACACGACCACGTTCTCCACGCCACGGGACGACAGGATCTGGTGCAATGCCGATCCGCTGAACGGGCCAGGCATTTGGTGGGTGAGCACAATGTCGTTTTCCAAGACGCTCACGTCCGGAACGATCGCGGCTCCCTTGCTTCCGTCTTTTAGGCAGCCTGCCTGCGCCACCATCTGCAACAGCGGCACGGTGGGGTTCAAGTCCGAGTAGTCGTCCGCGAAGGCGATCCGGAGCGGCACGACCAGTCCGCCGCCGGCGCGCAGCGTCTTCATGGCCTTCTCGCACTGGGCGAGCACATTGCGGGCCTTAACTTCGGAGCTGAACAGATTGCCGAAGGCTGTTTCGGGAGAAACGATATCGTGCTGCAGGTGGACCACCAAAAGGGCGGTCGATGCAGGGTTCAAGGTATTCATGGGCTGGCTCCTTGGTTAGTCGTTGGGCTTGAGGATGATGGAGGTGAAACCGCCGGCACGATCGGTGGCGGCGTCAATGGCCTGGTTGGCCTCTTCAAGGCCGTAGTGCCAGGATTCGAAGTGGGTGAGGTCCAGGGTGCCGGCAGCGGCCATCCGCGCCATTTCCTCCCCTTCGGCCACGCTGAACCACAGCGAGGTCAGCAGGCTGATCTGCATGGTCATGAGCCTGTACATCGGGACGGGGAGATCCTCGGGCATTGCTCCGATGCTGACCATCTTGCCGCCACGGCGCAGTGCCCAGATGCCTGCCATGCTCACATCTGCCGTCGCCTTATCTCCCAGTGCGTCGAGGTAGACGTCAGCGCCCAGTCCGTCGGTATTTTCCCGGACCCAGTCGCCCACATCGCCGTCGCCGTAGGCCATCGTGTGGATGCGGTCAGGGGCGATCTGACGGATTCGCTCGAGCAATTCCCTGTTGCGGGCGACCCCAAAAATCTTCGTTGCCCCCATGGCAAGCGCCAACAACACGGCGCTCAGACCGAGGGTGCCCGTCACGCCGTGGATGAGCAGATGTGTGCCGGCTCGGACGTCGCCCTTGCGCAGGCCCGAATAGGCAGTGCCCAGATATCCGAAGCGCGACGCATGGTCCAATGGCACATTCTCCGGGATGCGGATGATTCCGGATGCGGGGGCCTTGACGTACTGGCACATGCCGCCGTGGGGGTATTCCTTGTGGATTTCATTGGAACCGGGGCCGAAGCCGAAATAGCCCTGGAACGTGTACGACTCGTCGCTTAGGGGGTCACCGGTGCGTGATGCCCAGGAATCCCCGGAGTGGCGCCCGGGGTTCAAATAGACGCGGTCTCCCGCCTTGAGGTTGCGCACCCGGGCTCCGACCTGGCTAATGGTGCCGGCTGTATCCATGCCAAAGATCGCCGGCAGTTCCGGCAAGGGAAGGAATGGCTTCAACGACGGGTAGGTGGTAATGACGTTGCGCAAATTCTGAACCAGGTTGGCAGACTCAACCCTGATAATGACGTCATGGTCACCGGGAACCGGTATTGGCACTTCGTCTACTTGAAATTTTCCGCCGACATCGTGGAGACGTGCTGCGCGCATGGTGGTCATAGTGCTTCTCTTCATTCTTAGAGTGTCTTGCATCACGGCTGTGTGATGCGCCTCCCATCATTTGATGGAAGGCCAAAAAAGACAAGTAAGAGTTCCAATCAGCGGTACGATGCATGGTAGATCTATAACGTGGCAGGTTCAGAAAACGGACCGAATAGTCGAGCGGTCTCTGGTAATGCCCAGGGAAAACCCTGCCCTGCGCCGATCAGCCGTCGATGAGGGCGCTGTTACGCGGCATTTGGCGCCCCAGTACCAGCGCCGCCGTGCGCACTGCGGGCGCGACGAGATCAGTTTCGAGGAGCCCGGCCGCGCCGGTGACGGAGAGCGCTGCCACCACCGCTCCGCTCGAATCCATGACCGGGCTGGCCACGCATGAACTGCCAGCCGCCGATTCATTCTCCTCCCGGGCGAGGCCGCTGGCGGCGATCTCGATGAGCTCGGCACGCAATGTCGCCTCATCGGTGAGGGTTCTCCGGGTGACCTGCTCCAGACCCTTCGAGAGAGCTTCGTCAAGCACGGACGGCGGGGAAAATGCAAGCATGGCCTTGCCCAAAGCCGTGGCATGAGCTGGCATCCGCCCCCCTACGCGTGAGGGTAGGGGGGGAGTTCCTCTTCCGCGCAGGATTTCCACGTAGACAACCTCGGACCCGTCCAAGACGGCGCAATGGACGGTCTGGCCAGTGGCATTGCGGAGATCCACCATGATGCCCATGGCCCGCCGACGCAACTCCTTGGGCGTCACCACCATCTGCCCCAACTCGAACAGGGTAAGCCCCAGACGGAACGCGGAACCTTGGCGCTCAAGATACTGCAGGCGCAACAGTTCGGCGGTCAGTCGGGACACGGTGGACTTCGGCAATTCCGTCCTGCGGGCCAGTTCGGAAATCCCGAGGGAACGGTCCTCCAGCCGGAAGGCTTCGAGGATGAGGGTTGCACGGTCCAAGACCGACGTTGATTTGTTCCATTCAGCGGTACGCATGAAGGTAATTATGCAGGAAGGCCACAGTCTGTTCAATCCGGGTTACGAGAAGTGCATGGCGTCCTGCCTGGCTAGAACATTTTGCATTCCACCGATGCCACGGCTCGCATCCGTTTCATGCTGACGTTGTAGAAGCCGCGGCGAACATCCCCGCCATCACTAGTCAGCAATCCCGATCGGTCCAGGAACGACGCCACAAAACGCCAAAATCCACATACGAAACGTCAATGTCTAAATCCCGGTAACGCATAAGCCGATTGCTTCAACGCCATCCCATCCCAGAATGACCCTTAAGTTGTTTCTGGGGCACGTTCAATGAACTTCTTCGTCCTGGAAAGTGGATGCGGAGGGAGATTGCCACGCCGGGCAATTGAGCCGCAATATGGCGGGAATTTGTCGTACCTTGGACCCAATGCAGCGCGGGCGGTTAATCACGGGCGGGGGTTTACTGTCTGGGTAGCCAGAGTGCTTGGCTGGATCCACGAGGGACGAGCGGGAAGGCATAGCGGCCCGGGGTGCCTGACATCTCTACTTGGTCGGTGACACCTTGGTAGCGGCCATTGGGAGTTTCAGCCTGGAACACCTCGGGATCCAGATATGCGTGGTCACCGGTGGTGGCGCCCAGAGACATGGCGTAATCCTTGTCGAAGATGCCAAGTTGTATCAGCCAAAGCGAGAGACGCGCCAGGGAAAGATGGATCCGATAGCTGCCGCCTTCTGTCGCTCTCCGTTTGAGCGCGGCCATGACCGCCATCGCGGCGAGCCAGGACATGGCGTAGTCGTTGATGACAAAGATCTCCGTCAGCTGTGGGTCTTCCAGGGTCCCTTCGCGGGCCAGGATTCCGGTTACAGCACCGGCGTTTTGGTCGAACCCCGTGCGGTCGGCCCATGGACCCGTGGGCCCGTACAGCGACATATCCACGTGGATGATGCCGGGTCGGACTTCGGCGAGTTCCTCGGCACCAAGGTTGAAGTGGTTGAGGTACCCGGGCCTGCGGTTCGCAAAGAAGACGTCGCAATCCCGCACCAGGTCGAGCATGCGTGTCATCCCGTCCTGTTCCGCGAACTCCAGGGTCGCCGACCGCATGCCTACGCTCGAGGTGCTGTAGATGGCGTCCATTTCGAAGTCATAGGGCCTCCAGATATTCAGGACGTCTGCACCGTGGTAGGCCAAGGTCCGGCCGAGGCCGGCACCGGCAATGACATGCCCCAGGCCTAGGGCACGGACCCCGTCAAGTGGCGATGTGGGGTCCGTCGAAAAGGGTTCGGGGTCGGATTCCCCAATTTTTTCGATGTGCACCAACGGAAGTTCCCCGAGGTGGCGGAATTGCTCGTGTTCAAGGAATTCCTCGGTGCTGCGTACGACGGTGGCCTGCAGGCCCCGTCGGTTGGCTTCCCTTTCGAGGTCGAAAGAATCCCAGCCGCGCGTGACCGCGGCGATGGCTTCGTAGTTGTCGGCGCAGTCCAGGAATTCCAGGGCTTGGGTCTTAGCCTTCGGATAGATGTTGAGCAGCTGGATCATGCGGCCGTCGCGGGTGGGATACATGAACGAGGGGAAAAACGGGTTTGTTGGGTCGTGCCCGTTGACAGGGGGGTAGCCGTTGAGCAGTTCCCACTTCTGGTCATAGAAGGGACACAACCGGTGTGGCACTCTTCGGAGATCCAGGGACAGGTCTTGCCCGATACCCGTGCGGTGGCGCCAGAGGTCGGCAGCGGCGACGGACTTGGCCATCAGGGCCACTCCGCCCATGGTGGCTAGGGGCCACGGGCTCTTCAAGATGGGGTCTTTGCCGGTGAACGTCACGGTCCCGCCACCGCCGCGGGGGTCCAGGCCCACTAGGGACAGGACTTCGGCCAGTTCCCGCTCGGGGTTCAGCACGGTATCGGAGGTGATCGGTGAGGCTATCGATGCACGGATCTTCTGTTCGAGGGTTGGTTCTGGCAACGCAACTTTTCCTTCGTTAGTGATTGAAGGCCTCCCGCTCCTCCATAGTCAGCAGGAGCTCAACGGGGCCGTCCAACATTGTTGGCCGGCAGCCTGTGTTGGGGCGTGTGGGAGCGTCGCATCGGGGAAACCTGGCGACGCTCCCCTTGCCTATTTCGCTACGGCTTCGTCCTGGGCCTCGGCGTTGTAGAGCGCTTCCTTGCGTCCCCAGCCACCGGGGAGGAGGGATACCGAAACCACGGAGATCACGGAGACAACGATCATGTACACCGCCACGGCGTCGGAGGTGCCGTATGCTGCGAACAGCGCGGTGGCGATGGTCGGTGCGAAGGCGGGACCGGCCAGGGTGCCGAGAGTGTATCCCACCGATGCTCCCGTGTAGCGGACCTCGCGGGAGAACACCATGGACATCAGGGAACCGGTGACACCTGCGGCGGGGGGCATGGCAATGCCGAACAGGAGGATGACAGCCGTGGTAAAGCCCCACGCTGTCCCGGTGTTGATCAGCATGAACGCCGGCCAGGTCACCACGCCCATGGCGAGGGCACCGATCAGGTACATCGTCTTGCGGCCGTAGGTGTCGGACAATGCTCCGAACACCGGATAGAGCACCGTGGCAATGACGGCGGCGATGAATACGCCCATCAAGGCCGTGCTTTTGTCCAGGTCAACGACCTTGGACGCGTAGTTCACCAGGTAGCTCATGGTGATATATGCGTAGACCCCTTGGGACATGTAGGTGCCGGCGATCAGGAAGATCTCCTTGGGGTGGCGCTTGAACGCTTCCTTGAGTGGAAGCTTGACGATCCCGTCCTGGGAACGGGCGGCGGCAAATGCCGGGGACTCGGACACCGTCAGGCGGATGATGAGTCCGACGACCACCAAAACCGCGCTGACCAGGAACGGGAGTCGCCAGCCCCAGGAGAAGAAGGCTTCGTCCGACAGTTGCGATACCGAGAGGAAGGCCACCGTTGCCAGCGCCGTTCCTGCCGGGGCGCCGGTCTGCGGGAAGGCCCCGTAGAATCCCCGCTTTCCCTTGGGTGCGTGTTCAACGGCCATCAGCGTTGCGCCGCCCCATTCGCCGCCAACCATGAAGCCTTGGAACAACCTCAGGATGGTCAGCAAGATCGGGGCGGCCATTCCGATCTGCGCATACCCGGGGAGCAGGCCCATGAGCATCGTGGCCAGGCCCATCCCCACCAGGGAGATGATGAGCATTTTCTTGCGTCCTATGCGGTCGCCGAAGTGCCCAAAGACGATACCGCCCAGGGGGCGGGCCAGGAAGCCGACACCGAACGTGGCGAAGGACAGCAGGGTTCCCATCAAAGGTGTGGCTTCAGGGAAGAACAGCCGAGGAAAGACCAGCGCGGCGGCGGTGCCGTAGATGAAAAAGTCGTAGTATTCGATGGTCGTGCCGATGAAGCTGGCCATGGCGACCTTAAAGGGGCCGGCAGTCTTCGTAGGAAGAGTTTTTGTGGACACGGGCTTACTCCAGTGTGAGTGTGGACAATAAGCGCAAGAGGCACTTAGCGGTCTGGGGTGCATGGCCTTATAACGGAGCAGGCCGCGCTTCATGTGACTACACTCACACAGAATTGATTAACTAGCAAATTAACTAGTGAACATATTTTCTCGAAGCCGCCGATGGTAGCGACCCTCATGATCCCGTGGGGCGGGGCCCGGCCGCCTGGACGACCGAGGTGAATTCGCGCAGGCTTTCCGTCAATTGGATGATGTGGCGCGGCCCCAGTTGCGCCAAGAGATCCCGTTCGTAGCGGGAGAGGGATTCCAGAATCGGCTCGAACACGGCAAGGGCCTTCTGCGTTGGCTTGATCAGCGATCCCCTGCGGTCCAGGGGATTCTCCGTCCGCTCAATCAGGCCTTCCAGCGTCATTTTTTTCAACCTTTTCGTCGTCCCCGGAGCGGATACCAGGGATTGCGAAGTGATTTCAGTGGGCGACAGCGGCCTGCCACTGCGGACCAGAACCGAGAGGATGTCGAAGTCCGCCCGGGTAAGTCCGTGACGTGCCAGGACCTCATCGCTTCCGGCCTGGATGGCGTGCGAGAGTACGCGGATGCGACCGGTGATCGACATTGGAGAGGTGTCGAGTTCGGGAACGATGGACCGCCATTGGTCGCGGACCGAGTCAATTGAGTCGTCAATCGAAGACAATTTACTTCACCGGCTAACTAGTTTATGCTGATTTGTGTCGAGCCTCACGTTACCGTGCGCACTCGCTTTCATATCAAGCTATCTGTTCCAAAGCCGACAGTGAGAATCGCCGCGTGGGTGGAACGACTTCTCCAGAGAAGGAAAATCAATGACTCAGAACTTCACGGATATCAACGGTGCGGCCGACCGATTGGACGACGCGACAGGCGACGGCGCCTACGACACCGATGTCCTGGTCGTCGGTACCGGCCCGATGGGAGCGACGACGGCGCTGGCCTTGGCGACTTACGGCGTGCGCACGACGATGATCTCGCAATGGTCATGGTTGGCGAACACTCCCCGCGCACACATCACCAACCAGCGTGCCGTTGAGGTGCTGCGCGACCTCGGCATTGAGGACGAAGCCAAGAAGTATGCAGTCCCCTGGGATCAAATGGGAGACACCCTGTTCACCACCTCCCTCGCCGGACCGGAGATTGCCCGGATGCGCGCCTGGGGAACGGGCGATGACCGTCAGGGCGACTATGTCACAGCCAGCCCCTGCACCATGCTCGACATCCCTCAAACCCAAATGGAACCACTGTTGGTTAAGAATGCCGCCGAGCGCGGCGCAAAGGTTGCATTTTCCACCAAGTACCTCGGTCACACACAAGACGACCACGGGGTCACCGTCCGTCTGCTCAACCGCGCTTCCAACCAGGAATACACGGTGCGTGCCCGCTATCTCGTGGGAGCCGACGGCGCTAAGAGCCAGATCGCAGAAGAGATCGGTCTGGAGATCGTTGGGCACACAGCCCGCGCCGGCACCGCCTATGTCCGATTCCGGGCGGATCTCTCCAGCTATGTCGCCCACCGGCCCAGCATCCTGCACTGGATCATGAACCCGGCAGCGAACTTCGGCGAAATCGGCATGGGCCTGCTGCGCGCCGTCAATCCGTGGGACGAATGGATTGCCGGTTGGGGCTTCGACATCGAAGCAGGCGAACCCGACCTCACTCACGAACGCGTCATCGAACAAATTCGCACCCTCGTCGGCGACCCGGATCTCGAGCCGGAGATCGAGGGAACCTCCATCTGGTACGTCAACCAACAGCACGCCCTCACCATGGCCAAGGGCAGGGTCTTCTGCGGCGGCGACGCCACCCACCGCCACCCACCGAGCAGCGGACTGGGCTCAAACACCTGCATCCAGGACGCCTTCAACCTAGCGTGGAAACTCGCCTACGTCGTCAAAGGCCACGCCGGGCACGGACTCCTGGAAACCTACTCCCCCGAGCGCGCGCCAGTCGGCGCGCAGATAGTTGCCCGCGCCAATCAGTCCCGGCTGGACTATGCGCCACTGCGCGAATGCTTCGACACTTCGGACCCTAACGGAAGTGAGCCGTCCATCGAGCACGGGTTGGCCCGTCTTAAGGCAGCTACGCCCGAGGGGGTGGAACTGCGTGCCCGCGTCGCCAAGGCACTGGAATTGAAGAACCACGAGTTCAACGCCCAGGGAGTAGAGCTGAATCAGCGCTACACTAGCTCCGCCGTCGTGCCGGATGCCGATGCCACAGTCGAAACCTTCCAACGCGACGCCGAGCTTCACGTCCAGCCCACCACCCGGCCCGGCGCCAAGATCCCCCACGCCTGGCTCGTCGGCGCCGACGGCCACCGCATTTCCACCCTCGATGTCACCGGAAGAGGCCGCTTCACGCTGGTCACCGGGTTGGCGGGTCAGGCTTGGAAGGAAGCCGCCAAACAGCTCAAACTCGATTTCCTCGACACCGTCGTGACCGGTGAGACCGGATACGAGGACCCCTACGCCGCTTGGGCCAAAGTCAGGGAAGTCCACGAGGCCGGCGCACTGTTGATACGCCCCGATGGCTACGTTGCCTGGCGACACAGCACCCCCGTGTGGCAGACAGCCCAGGCGGAAGAACTGTTGCGCTCGGCGCTGCAGACCGTGCTGTCCACGGAACTTCCGTCGGACCACAACCTGCAGGTCACATTCGCTTAGCACCCCCTACCCCAAGGAGAACCATGAAAACCGTCCAGATTCCCGATTACACGACCGACGCCTTCTTCGGCCTCGAAGACAAGTGGCTGCAAACCGCCGAAGGCGAAATCACCCACTACCACGAGCTCGGCGAAGGCACCCCGATCCTCTTCCT